>JAKSKO010000027.1 GCA_024401715.1 Bacteroidales bacterium | reverse complement strand
TCTGGCCTTCGCTCGCGACGCCATGGGCTCGCAATGTTTGCTTATGCAACGCCCCACCCGGAGCATTACACCACCATCATCCTATCTCCACATCGCCGACAGCGGCAACAGCGGCCGGGAGGACAGCCATTGGCTGGAGCTGCCCGCACCGGCCGATGTAACAGCCTGGCCCCGTTCCGCCAGGCTGTGGTGCTCACCTCCCCAATCCCCAAGTTGCCGCAGCCTCGCAAATGCGAGGCTTTCTTTATTTTGCGATAGACTGAAGGTATTTCTTGAAGAACCTGCCGCAGTTGGTTGGGGTGTAATCCCAATCCGATATCAGGACCGGATTATAGCCTGTGTCAAAACACCACACGCAGAATGAAATCCCTCTTTCCGCAAGGAACTCGGTAATCTGCTCTGCATATGCATCTGTGGCAATGACAGGATTATGTGCGCCCTTGTCATCGGCATAGCAATATCCTATCTCTGTGCAGAACACTGCATAATCTTTTGCCGCAAAGCCGAAATCGGCTTCCCATGTTTCTGGCCATGGTTCAGGACGTTTCATCGGATATGGGTGAGAGACATATGCAATATTTTCCCTCTGCACAGGGTCATATGCCACAGGTTTGAGATCGTATGCCCAGTCGTAACCGGCGCACAGAACAAGAGCATCAGGATTTATAGCCCTGATTTCATCTATAATCTGCTCCTCAAGAACTCTCCATGCAGCCCAATCCTCGGTGCCAAGGTCTACTCCGGCATCGCCGCGTGCGGTTGGCTCGTTGAATATTTCATAGAAAGCCATGGTAGGTTCCTCTCTGTATCGGGTGGCAATTTCCTTCCAGAAGCTTATGGTCTCTTCCACAGTTGTCTCATGCATAGGCCTGTGGAAAGCGCCGTCTTTCAGATTGCCGCAGCTCTGCCAGTCTATTACCACATACAGATTGTTTGCCTTGGCCCACTGGATACCCTTATCCAGTTCCTCAAAGTATTCATTCCATCCGAATTCGCGCACATTTATCGGGTGGACCGTGATGCGCACGACGTTTGCGCCCCATTCCCTTGCGGTAGCAAAGATGGTATTGTTCCACTGATTTTCGGCCAGCAGTTTCACAGGATCGGCAATGCAGAGACCGTGGAGCCTTACGGTATCACCCTCGGCATTCACAAACCTGTTTCCCTGCACTCTCAGAAGACTCATCCCGCCTTGATTTCCGGAACATGACAAGAACAATGAAAACATCAGTAATGCCAGCGAATGGCGCAGAATAAATCTCGTGTTTTTCATAAGCATGAATTTTTGGATATATGAATTGGACAAATATAAAAAAATGGTAACTTTAAACCATGAAAAGTTATAAAGTATGGAATTACGCCCTGGGCGTTCTTGTGATTGCCGCGCTTGCAGGCTGCGGCAAAGGTAATGTCACTCCTGCACCAAAGGCCGATGCGCCTGTTGTCACATCCACAAATCCTGCCGATGGCACGAAGAATATAGAGGCCGGCACACTAAGCGTGGTTGTGAACTATGACCAGAATATCAAGTGCAGCAGCGCAAACCTGCAGAAGATAAGCATAGACAACGGTGCATCCATAGAGCTGGCAAATGCATACATGCAGTCTCTCACCATCAAGCTGAAAGATCTGGAGTACAACCAAAGCTACACCGTTACCGTTCCGGACGGCATAGTGGAAGGCTTCAGGGAAAACCAGGCTGCGGCAAAAGGCGTTTCCGTACGATTCTCCACAAAAGAGGTTCAACCCCAGAAACACTACCAGCTGGACCCCGTTGCAACGCTTTCCAACCAGAACGCCACACAACAGGCCAAAGCCGTGTATAAGCTGCTGCTGGAACTAAGCGGTAAGAAGATGCTTACCGGTGCCCAAAGCGAAGGTACCGCCAATAATAACGACCACATCAACCTTATCTACAGCAAGACAGGCAAGCACCCAGCACTGGCCGGATACGATTTCATCTTCCTGCAGTATTCCCCAACACCTGCAGGCTGGTCCTGGGTTGTGAACTACTCCGACATGTCGGCCCCTATAGAGCATTGGAACAACGGCGGTCTTGTGAACTATATGTGGCACTGGAACGTTCCGCAGTCGAAAGAGGCGTGGGACAACGGCAGGAACAATTATAATTTTGACGGATACAAATTCTATTCGAAGGAAACCGACTTCAGCATAAAAGAGGCACTGAAGGAAGGCACCTGGCAGCACGATTTCATCATGCAGGACATGGATAAGGCGGCCTCATACCTTAAAATCCTTGCCGATGCCGGGGTTCCTGTGATCTGGCGTCCTCTGCACGAGGCAGCCGGCAACTACAACCTCAATGCCTGGTTCTGGTGGGGTAAGGGAGGTGCCGAGCCTTGCAAGCAGCTTTACCGCCTGATGAGGGACACCTTCGAGAAAAAGCACGGCCTGAACAACCTCATCTGGGTATGGACCCTGGATGCAACAGCAGGGGCCGAAGACCAGTGGGAGGACTGGTATCCGGGCGATGACTATGTGGACATCATAGGCGTGGATATCTATGAAGACAACACAGAGGCCAAGAACAGCCAGTATCAGGCTTGCGTAGACCTTGCCAAGGGCAAGAAACTGGTTACCATAAGCGAATGCGGAAATATTCCCAATCCGGACAAGTGCCTTGCAGCAGGCAACAAATGGAGCTGGTTCCTGGTATGGTCCAGCGGCACAGACTACTATCCGTACAACACGGACGCCTACTGGAAACAGCTTATGCAAAGCGGAAACACCCTTTCAAGGGAGGATTTGAAGAAGCTCTAGGCCAGGGGCCACAGTTTCTCGAACATGGCGCGCAGGGCCTGCTCATCTGCAATTATCCTGCGCAGCTCTTCCAGACGTCCGGCATTCGGAGATTCCGGTATCCATAATTTAAGGTAGCCGCCATAGTGGTACTTCTCGTGAAGATGCTCTACGGTGCGCTGCCAGTTTCCCTCCTTGTCCAGTTCCGGGTAATGCTTGCGGCCATACTGTATGGTGCGAAGGATAACTGTTTCGGGAATTATAAGCCTGTCCGCTTCGGCCACAATGCGGCCATAGATGCTGCGGGGGTCATGGTCCAGCGATGCCCTGTGATCTTCTGCCGCCTGGGCAATGGTTTCAATCTGCTCCGGGGTGAACCACCTGGACAGGGGCAGCTCGGTGCGTATTATGCGGCCGGAAACCAGATGATGCGTCTTGCGGTCTTCCCTAAGGCCAAGGTCGTGACAGGCGCAGGCAACATACACCATCTCCCTGTCCACGTCATAAAACTGGGCAAGATACTGCCCCTGCTCTATCACAGCCTGGGCATGATTGCGCTGATGCCCCTTGTCAAAGGCATCGTAAAGGGGAATTATCTCCTTTTCCACATAGTTTGCAAGATCTTCCCTCATGGCCTACCTAACTGTCTGGATAATCTCCACGTTCTCTGAATCCAGGCGTATCTCCAGCCATTTTTTCAGATTCTCCAGATATTCCGCCTCCAGCTCTTCCCCGCTGCTTACGATGGCAAATATCTTCTCCTGCCCACGGGCAAGGCTCATGGATGTGAACTGCGGGAACAGGGCCTTCACTTCGGCATTTATCTGCGAATATGGCAGCACCTGGGCCTTGTAGGCCGCCAGCTCGTCCTGCAGCTGCTTCAGGCTGGTGTTCAGGTCCGAGTACACCTGCTTCTCGAAATCTCCGGCATTGGTATAGGTGAGGGCCATCTCAAACTGAATCTGGTGACGTCCTATGTTGTACTCCTGCTCCGCCTCGTGGAAAAGCACCTCCTTGTCTGTATCGGACAGTTTTGTGCCGGCCATATACAGGGTGATGCGGTATGGTTTCACGCTGGTGTTGGTGGAGTAGTCGTATATTACGCTGTTTTCCAGGTTCTTCTTGATGGAATTCACATATTTCTCCGCCTTGGTGTTGAAGTTGTTTTCCCTGACCACCTGCACTGCGGAAAGCACGCTTGGCACTATGAGCACTATTATGAATATGGTTGCCCAGGTGCTGGCACGCTTCTGCAAAGATGCGTCCAGATGTTTCACCTTGGGGATGTTCAGGGCCTTGAAAACCAGGAAGGTTGCCAGGGCAACGAATACGCAGTTGATGAAGAAGAGGTAGAAGGCTCCCGCTGTGATGCGCAGGTTCAGGTTGGAAAGGCCGTAGCCCACCGTGCAAAGCGGAGGCATGAGGGCTGTGGCTATGGCAACGCCCGAAATAACTGTTCCCTTCTGCTTGCGTGAGGTTTCCAGCGCACCGGCGGCACCGCCCACAAGAGCAATCATCACGTCATATATGGTGGGGTTCGTACGCGCAAGCAATTCGCTTGGATGGCTCATGTCCAGGGGCGAAATCACAAAGAAGAGCGAAGAGAAAATAATGCTTATCACAACCATCACTCCCAGATTGCCCAAGGATGTTTTCATAAGCTGCAAATCCACCGTGCTTGTGGCCAGGCCCATGCCGATGATAGGGCCCATCAGCGGCGAGATGAGCATGGCGCCTATGATCACCGCCGTAGAGTTAACGTTGAGGCCCAGCGATGCCGTAACTATTGCGCAGGCCAGAATCCATACGTTGGCCCCCTTGAAGGAAATGTTGCCGCGTATATGTTCTGCGGCCGATTGTACGTCCAGCTCCGGGCTCATATAGAAAATATCGCCCAGAAAATTTTTCACCTGTGTAAATGTCTTTCCCATAGCAGTTTATTCATTGATGCAAAGGTATTCCACCTCACCGCCCCAAAGATCCAGAAAGCGCTGGAAGTCTTCACGGCCGATGACCACCGATGCTGTGTTGTCGCAAGGATGGAAACTGATGCGCTGCGCGTCTTTCAGCTGCGCATCCAGATAAAGCTTCACCCTGTGGCCGTTCTCGAACAGCTCCTTAGGGTCGGCATCGGGATTCATGTCGTTTATGAGGCCGAAAGGGGATACGGAACCGGGCTTCAGGCCCAGACAGCGCTCCATCCTCTCTTTGGATGCGAAGGACAGCTTGCCCTGGTGCAGCATGTGCTCCAGAGAATGTATGTCAAGGTCTTTGTGGCATTCGAAGCTTATGAGGTAGTGGCGGTTGCCTTTGTGGTTGCGCATGAAAAGGTTTTTGCAGTGGGTGGCGTCTATGTCTTTCCAGTACTCCAGAGCCTCCGCAATGGTGAAAAGAGGCGGATGGAAATGGATCTCATAGGGGATGTTGTTCGCCTCCAGAAAATCCCTTACGCGGCGCATAGGACAGCGTGCCCCCTTTGAAAGGGCGAAAAGAGACTGAGGAAGGTGGCAGTAGCCCTGCGGGTTCTTGTCCAGATAGTCCTGGTGATATTCTTCGGCCGGATACCAGTTCTTAAGCGGAAGCAGCTCCACGGCAAGTTCGGCCCCGGCATTGCGCTGCTGCGCGTCATATATATATTGTATGGTGCGCAGGTCTTCCGGGTCAGAGTAATAAATGCCGGTGCGGTATCTTGTGCCCTCGTCTTCGCCCTGCTTGTTCAGGGACAGGGGGTCTATGGCCTTGAAGAAAAGGTCCAGAAGAAAGGTGAGGCTTAGCTCCTGCGGGTCGTATTCCACCCTCACCGCCTCGGCAAAGCCGGTGGTATCGGTGTAAACCTCCTTGTAGCTGGGGTTTTCAGTGTTGCCGTTAACAAAGCCCACCTTGGTGCCCGTAACACCGTGTATGCGTTTCAGGAAATGTTCTGCTCCCCAGAAGCAGCCTCCTGCAAGATATATTACTTTTGTCATAAGTTTATTCGGATGTAAGCCTCCGTATAGGCTTTATGTGGCTGAAAAACTCCCGGGCTATCACTTTCAGCACGGTATAGAATGGAACAGCGGCCAGCATGCCCACGGTTCCGCCCATCTGTGCGGCAATCAGGAACACTATGAAGATTTCCAGCGGGTGCGCCTTTACGCTGTTGGAATAGATAACGGGCTGAAGGATGTAGTTGTCTATGATCTGGGCGAATGCGAAGATGCCCACCAGCACCAGCACGAAAGGGAAGAACGCAATGTCCAGGCCGTAGAGCCCTGTTCCGGCGTAATGTATTATAAGCGAAAGGCTGACGCCCAGCACACCTCCGATAAGCGGGCCGATGTATGGAATGAGGTTGAGTATGCCGGCAAGGAAGGCGATGCTTATGGAGTATTTGAAGCCCATCTGAGCCACGGCCCACAGGCCAATGAAGTTAACCAGCCATACGCAGGCCACCTCTATGGAAACTCCCACGAAATAGCGGGCAATGAGGTTTACAATCTCGTGTATGGACTTGTGAATCCTCTTTTCCATGCTGTCCGGCACAAGGGCTTCAACAATCCTGTTGAAAAGCGAGGGGTCTTTCAGCAGAAAGAAGGCTATGAAGATAACTGCGAATGCCGTCACTCCCAGCGTTGCAATGAAGGAGGTGATGCCGCCAACAACGTTGGTTACGGCTCCGGCGTTCATGGTTTTCTGCAGTTCGGCCAGGAATACATTCTCTATCTTGAAGTCGTTTGAAACGCCGGGAATCACATCCCTCACCCATTCGTTCAAGGAAGAGAGAGGAAACGACAGCGCTTTTGTGAGACCGTTGATGTTGGCCATGGAAATATCTGTGGTTACATCGCGGATAAGCGGGGCCAGCAATGTAAAGAGGCTGCCGGCAAGGGTGAATACCGTAAGGATGGCCAGCAGGGAATTCAGCCAGGCAGGGCTGCGGAATTTTCCTATCCTCACCTTGGCGTACAGCCTGCTCATAGGCAGGGCCAGCACGGTGATCACCAGGGCCAGCACAATATATACAAGTACGTGGCGCAGATACCAGCACACCGCCCCCACGATGCCCAGAATGATAAGAATCATCACCAGACGGGCCAGTTTTTCTCTATAATTTGTCTCCATAAAAGGATTTTTCTTACAAAGATAATCTTTTTACCCGTTTTATTGAATTTTTACAAAAAACCCCGGCCAATGATGACCGGGGTTTTTGCGATATGGGGTTAAATGCTAGAGATTAGCGAACTCGATATCAGTTTTAGCGCGAGCTGCAAGTTTCTCGCAAGCTGAAGTTGCTTTTGCAAGCTCCTCTTTAGCCTGGCTAACCTTACCCTGACGGTTGTAAACGATAGCGCGGATGTAGCTGCTGCAAGGGCAAGAGCACTGAGCGCAAGAGAGAGCTGCATCAAGTTTACCGTTAAGAAGGTTTGCAAGAGCTGCGTTGCAGCCTTTGTTGCCGAGAAGTGAAGCAGCTTTTGCATACTCACCTTTAAGGATGGCAACTGTACCAAGGTTCTGCTGAGCCTCTGCAGTCTTTGAAGCTGCGAAGCATTTCTCTGCAGTTGCCTTGTCACCCTCACGGAGAGCGATTACGCCAAGAGCGTTGAGAACGTCAGCATCTTTCTGGTCGCATTTTGCAAGCTGAGCTTTAGCAGCTGCGTTGTCCTGGTCGTCAAGAGCAACAACTGCGATGTTGAAGCAAGCCTTTGCAGAGTTGAATTTCTCAACAGCTTTGTTGTAAAGGGCTTTCTTCTCTGCAGAAGTCTTAACAAGAGTAGCTGCTTTCAGGAGTGCAGGCTCGTCAAGAACGTCAAGGTTCTCTTTGATAAGGCTCTGGAGCTCTGCATCGCTGTAGTTGGTGTACTCTACAGTTGCGATGAAGCGTGCACGACGGAGCTGTGGAAGAACGTCAGAAGCAAGATCCTGATATACAGAAGACATGTTCTTGATTTCCTGCTCACGTACGTTAGGGTCGTTGTACATGCTGAGGACGCGAAGGATGAGGTCTTTGTCCTGGATGTTAGAGCTTGTTACCATCTGCTGGAAGCCCTCCCAGTCCTGACCTACAGACTTAACGTTTGTTGAAACGTCTGCAAAGCCCTGGCCTTTCTTAACTTTGTTGTAAGCCTTGGTTGCAGTCTTGCTGCGGTTGTCTGAAAGTTTTGCATTCAGTTTCTCACCACCATCAGGAGAAGCGTAAGCAACGATGTCGATGCCTTTAACCTCTGTGCGCTCGTTGGCAGCATACTCGTTGAGAGCAGCTTTGAACTCGTTGACGCTCTCGCCTTTAAGCTCTTTTGTACGAACCTCTGCAGAGTTCTTCAGATACATGATCTGGCCTTCCGGAGTGTAAGTGATAACAGGCTGGTAGCCGTGATCCTTAAGGCTGTAAACGCCTTTTGTGCAAGCAAGAGTCTCGGTGATGTTTGTACCGTCGGCAAGTTTGCGGCTAGGGATGTTGTACCATTTCTTACCGTTGGTTGTAACACGGCCGCGAAGCTCCAGACGTGCAGCAGCCATACCCTCTACGTAAGGGAAAGTGATGTGCTGGGTCATTGAAGAACCTGCTTTCTTAACCTCGATGTAGTTGTTGGCAACTTTCTCACCCTGGAACATTACAGGAGCTGCAGCTTCCTCACCGTTCTCGAAAACGATAACCGGAGTGATCTCCATGACAGCTCTTGGAGCGAAGTAGTTCTTCGGATAAGTGATGTCAAGATCGGCATCAATCTGGCCACCCTTTACAACAATAGGTGAAGGGTTGCATGTGATAGCCACTTTGTTGGCTTCTTTAGCCATCTGCTGTGCAGTCCTACAAGATGCAAGTGAAAGCATCATGGCTGCGGCAGAAAGGATTAGAGTAAATTTTTTCATAATATTTGATTGAATAGTGTTAATATCCTTTTGGGAGTCAAATTTAATATATTTTTGCTAACTTTGCAATGAAATATGGAGATTAAAGAGCTACAAAGCCTGAAAAACAGGTTCGACATAGTGGGAAATGACGCCACACTTAACCGCGCGCTTGAAATTGCAAGCGGCGTGGCACCCACTGATCTCACCGTGCTCATCATTGGAGAAAGCGGTGTGGGCAAGGAAAGTCTGCCTAAAATCATCCATCAGTTCAGCCGTCGCAAAAACGGAAAATATTTCACTTTGAACTGCGGTGCAATCCCGGAGGGAACAATAGATTCAGAGCTTTTCGGCCACGAGAAAGGCGCCTTCACCGGTGCGAATGAAATGCGCAAGGGCTACTTCGAGGAAACCGACGGCGGCACCCTGTTTCTGGACGAGATAGGAGAGCTTCCGCTAAGCAGCCAGGCCAAACTCCTGCGTGTGCTGCAGGACGGTGAATTCATACGTGTGGGCGGCAACAAGGTGCTTAAGACCGACGTGAGGGTTGTGGCCGCAACCAATGTGGACCTGGCATATGCGGTGCAGCGCGGCAAGTTCCGTGCAGACCTCTATTACAGGCTTAACGCCGTAACCATTAAAATGCCTTCGCTAAGGGAGCGTCCGGAGGATATCCCTCTTCTTTTCCGCAAGTTTGCGGCAGATTTTTCTGAAAAATACGGTGTATGCAAGATAAGCCTGCAGCCCGATGCTGTGAAACTTCTTCAGGAGTACCGCTGGCCGGGCAACATACGCCAGCTGAAAAATGTGGCGGAGACCATATCGGCCCTGGAAAGCAGCAAGATAAGCGCCACAAGCACAAGGTGTGAGATTTCGGCCTCAACGCTGCAGCAGTATATCCCGAAGGACGGAATGTCCCTGCCGTCGGTATCGGTGCACGAGGAGGGCTTCAGCGCCAGCGAGAAGGAGGCAATGATACGCATGGTGTACCAGCTGCGCCAGGAAGTGGACTACCTGAAGGGGCTTATTTCCGCCGGAACAGCACCGGAACAGCAAAATGCCATATTCTCCCCTAACCCGGCTTTGGGAAACAGCGCAGCGGGAGGCGCAGCATCTGATGCTCCGGTAATAAATATTGAAAGCCCGGCCGCACACGATGCCGATGATGCGGAATGGCAGGATACTGAAAAACAGGACCTTTCGATATCGGCATCGAAGGTTAACCTTATAAAACAGGCGCTGGAGCGTTGCGGAGGCAACAGGAAGGCGGCAGCAATGCAGCTGGGAATATCGGAGCGCACGCTATACCGTAAAATAAAAGATCTGAATCTGGATGAAAAATAAACTGCATAAGCTTCTGATGCTGGCCGGTACCGTTCCAGCCTTCGTGTTTCTGGGCCTGATGGCGCAGTCCTGCGGCGTATATTCCTTTTCCGGAACCTCAATACAGCCCGATATCAAGACCATAAGCATAGAATACTTCGGCTACAAGGCCCTCACCGTAAACCCAAGCCTTGCCGGTAACTTCACCGATGCCATGAGAGAGAAGTTCCGCAAACTTACAAAGCTGGAACAGGTGGATGAGGACGGAGATCTGGACCTTTACTGTGAGGTTACGGGTTATGCCGTGAGTACAGCAGGTGTGGGTGCTAACGAGGTGGCGACAATGAACCGCCTAACCGTATCCGTAAAGGCAGTTTTCAAAAACACCAAATATCCGGAGGATGATTTCGACAAATCCTTCTCCGCCTATGCCGATTTCGACTCCAGCCAGTTGCTGGACAGCGTGCAGGACTCCCTGTGCGAGGAAATCATAGAGAAAATAGTGGAGGATATCTTTACGGCAAGCGTGGCGCAATGGTAGATTTCAAGGACATGAGCAGAGAGCAGCTGGCAGAGGCGACGCAGAACTACCCATGGTTCGCATCGGCCTGGGCGCAGCTTTGCGTGATGAGCGCCTCAGAGGGCGGAGCGGAAGCGGCCGAAAGCCTGTACCGCGAAGCGCGCAGCTATGTTCCCGATGCGGCGGAACTTGCCGGGAGGCTTCACGTTTATTCACAGAAAAATTATTCCGATGCCTCACTGGCGGCTGCAATACGGAAGACAATTTCGCAGCAGACCGGAAGGGTGGTGCCCGGTATGGATTATTTCAGCCGGGACGATTACGATACCGAGCGCAGTGAAAACGATGCAAACATAAGCAGGATTGCCGTTGTGGACTACTCCCAGCCGGTTCCGGAGCCGCTTGCACATGAAGATCTTCTGGACGAGGTGATAAGCGAAACTCTGGCCAGGATATATGCAGATCAGGGCTATCCGGAGCGCGCAAAAGACATTTATATTAAATTAAGTTTGCTTTGTCCGGAAAAAAATGCTTACTTTGCATCCCTTATTGAAAATTTAAATAGTTAACTATAGTTATGAACGCAATTTTTACAGTACTTGCAATCCTTGTGATTCTTGCAGCTGTTCTCCTTACCGCCGTTGTCCTACTGCAGAATGGCAAAGGTGGTGGATTGGCATCGAACTTCGTTGCCGGCAACGCAACTTTCGGTGTTCGCCAGACAGCTGACATCCTGGAGAAGATCACATGGGGTCTTGCAGCATTCATTCTGCTTCTTTCCGTTGTATCCAACTTCACCCAGAACACTGGCAAAAGCGGTATCGACGTTACAGAAGACATCCAGAATGCTGTTGTAGAAGAGGCTCCAGCCTTCCCTTCAGCTCCGGTACAGGAGAATCCGGAGGAGTAATTCTTCCCGGAAACGGATTTCAAAGGCGGTTCAAGAGGTTTCAACTTCTTGAACCGCTTTTTTTGGAAACAACAAAATAATTTTTAAATTTGAAGAAGACGGTCTTTCGGCCGCAGAGAAAATTATTTTAAGAAACATACTTATTATGAAAAGTTATCAAACCCAAAACATCCGCAATGTGGTGTTGATTGGCAGTACCAAATCCGGTAAGACAACATTGGCGGAAGCCATGCTTTACGAAGGCAAAGTGATTGATCGCCGCGGCAGTGTAGAGGCGAAAAACACAGTATCTGACAACTCGGAGATAGAGCAGATGAACCAGCGTTCAATCTACGCAACCCCTCTGTATGCAGAGTTCATGGACACCAAATACAACATCATTGATGCTCCGGGTGCTGATGACTTCATAGGCGGCGCAGTTGCTGCATTCAAGGTATGCGACATGGGTGTGCTTGTGATAAATGCGGCACAGGGTGTTGAGGTTGGTACAGAGATCCACGAGCGCTTCGCACGTGCATACAAATGCCCGGTGATCCTTGGCGTGAACCAGCTGGATTCAGACAAAGCCAATTGGGATAACACTGTGGAGCAGCTGAAAGAGGCTTTCGGCAGCAAACCTATCATCGTGCAGTATCCTGTTAACGTAGGCCCTTCATTCGACGGTTTCGTGGATGTCCTCACAATGAAATACTATCGCTTCCCAGGCGATGACGGCAAACGAGAGGATCTGGAGATTCCTGCAGACCAGATGGAGACAGCACAGGAGCTTCGCCAGGAACTCATAGAGAAAGCTGCCGAGAATGACGACACCCTGATGGAGAAATTCTTCGAGACAGGCGAACTTACAGAGGACGAAATCCGCAAGGGCCTCAACTATGGCATCCAGCTTGGAGAGGTTTACCCTATCTTCTGTCTCTCTGCAAAGAAGGATATCGGCGTGAAACGTATCATGGAGTTCACAATGCGTGCAACTCCTTCACCAGAGGGCAAGACCCTGTTCACAACAGAGCACAAACCTGTTATCTGCAGCGTTGACGGCCCTGCTTCCCTCTTCATATACAAAACTGCAGTGGAGCAGCACCTGGGCGAGGTTGCATATTTCAAGGTTATGTCCGGCAAGATTACTGCAGGCATGGATCTGGAGAACGCACAGACTGGCGACAAAGAGCGCATCAGCAGCCTTTACGCCGTTGCAGGAAAGAAGAAAGAGCAGGTTACAGAGCTTGTTGCAGGTGAGATAGGCTGTACGGTGAAACTGCGCGGCGCAAAGACAAACGTCACTCTTTGCGCACCTGGTGCAGACCTTGTATACAACCCAATCCACTTCCCTGCACCTAAATACCGCTGCTATATCAAGGCTAAAGATGCAAAAGAGGAGGAGAAACTTTCCGATGCCCTTGCAAAGATAAGCGCAGAGGATCCTACAATTGTTGTGGAATACGCCAAAGAACTTAAGCAGACCATTCTTCAGGGCCAGGGCGAGCAGCATATCAACATCCTCAAATGGCGTCTGAACAACGAGTTCAAACTTGAGGTTGAGATGGGCGCTCCTCGCATTTCATACCGCGAGACAATCACCAAGATTGCAGCGGCAGACTACCGTCACAAGAAACAGTCCGGCGGCGCAGGCCAGTTCGGCGAGGTACACCTGCTGGTTGTGCCTTACGTAGAGGGCATGGAGCCTGGCAACCGTTTCAAAGTTAACGGCAAGGACCTTGTTCTCAACATCAAGGGCAAAGAGGAATACACAATGGACTGGGGCGGCAAGCTGGAGTTCTATAACTGTATCGTGGGCGGTGCCATCGATGCACGCTTCATGCCTGCAATCCTCAAGGGTATCATGGACAAGATGAACGAAGGCCCTCTTACAGGTTCATATGCACGCGACATCCGCGTATACGTTTATGACGGTAAGATGCACCCGGTTGATTCAAACGAGATTTCATTCGTTCTTGCAGCACGCAACGCCTTCAAGGAGGCATTCCGCAACGCAGGTCCGAAGATCATGGAGCCTGTTTACAGCGTTGAGGTTCTCACCCCATCGGAGTATATGGGTGCCTGCATGAGCGACCTTCAGAACCGCCGTGCAATCATCGAGGGTATGGGCAGCGAACACGGTTTTGAGGTTATCAGGGCACAGGTTCCGCTTGCAGAGATGTACAAATACAGTACAACCCTCAGTTCACTGTCTTCCGGCGCTGCAACATTCAGCATGGAATTCAAAGAGTACCAGCCGGTTCCTGCCGATGTTCAGGACAAACTCCTGAAAGCCTACATGGAGACAGAAACTGAAGAATAATGATATTCAACAGAACTGAATTATTGCTTGGAGGGGATATGCTGAAACATATCGCCTCCAAGCGTGTTATAGTGTTCGGTGTGGGTGGCGTTGGCGGCTGGTGCGCCGAAAGTCTGGTGCGCAGCGGCATAAGCGACCTTACGATTGTGGACTGCGACAACGTGTGCATCACCAATATCAACCGGCAGCTTGTGGCCACACACAGCAGCATAGGACGCCCGAAGGTGGAGGTCCTGAAGGAAAGGCTGCTGGACATAAATCCGCAGGCCTGCATCAATGCGGTGCTTAACGTGTATAATCCGGAAACCAGCGCGGATTTCCATTTGGAGGACTACGACTACGTGATAGACTGCATAGATTCCCTGAAGAACAAGATACATCTTCTGGTGGAGGCCACGAAATATCCGCGTCCGAAGGTGTTCTCCTCCATGGGAGCGGGACTGAAGATAGATCCAACACAGATAAGGGTTGCCGAATTCTGGAAAGTTAGGGGCTGCCCGCTGGGCAGCATGATGCGCAAGAGAATGCGTCAGAGGAAAACACTTCCATCACGTAATATAATGTGCGTGTACAGCGAGGAATTGCTGGAGAACCGCGGCAGCCATGTGCTGAACTGCCAGGAATGCGGACGGGAGTGCCCGAAGGAGGCATACAGTGCTGGAAAGCAGGCATCGGTGAACGGAACACTGTCTTATATCGTAGCCATTTTCGGCTTCACCCTGGCAGGCCTTGTTATAAAGGACATTATTTGCTAACTTTGCAGTGATTATGCTTCGCAAGTTTTTCATACAGTCTTTCGCCGCACTTGCAATGGTGCTGTACCTGGTGTCTTTCATAGGCATCAGCGTGCACAGTTGCAGCTGCACCGGTCATGTTTGTGTGAGCCTTGCGTCGCATCAGCATCACGAGCACCAGACAGAGCATCACTGCTGCCACAATCACGTTCATCATCATTGCAGCGCAGAGCACTCGGAAAAAGACTGCTGCCACAACGATATCTACCGCCTGGCTATTTCCGGGGATTCGGACCATAACGGCGACAGCCATGTGGCGGCACCGCAGGTGGAGGCCATTACAATTTTCACCCCTTACCTTGCACCTTCTGCAACTGCCAGTCATCACAGCTCCATTTTCGCCCGCGCACCTTCCCTGCCGCGGGATGTAATTCACGAAATCTGCGTTCTAAGGGTTTAGTGTGCAGGTACGCAGCCATCCATTGATGGCGGCATCCTTTCGCATACACTTCAGACAAACCTTAATGAACACAGTTTTATGAAAAAATCATTTGTAGCAATATTGTTTTGCGCCATGGCATGTTTTGCCGGACAGGCGCAGGATATAGACACCCTGGCGGTATACCAGGACAGGGAGGATGAACTGGATGCCTCCCTTCTGCAGGCGCGCCAGAAAACCAATACGCTTAGCAAATATGGCCAGAACCGCGTGGAAACCATCACGGCGGCAGGCCTTTGCACCATGGCATGCTGCAACCTTGCGGAAAGCTTCGAGAATTCCGCCAGCGTTACCGTGGGCTATTCCGATGCGGTTACGGGCGCAAGACAGATCAAGCTCCTTGGCCTAAGCGGCATCTACACCCAGATGCTGGACGAGAACCGCCCTGTGATGCGCGGTCTTGCAGCACCTTTCGGCCTCACATATGTGCCGGGACAGTGGCTGGAAAGCATACAGATTGCAAAGGGCACAACATCGGTGATAAACGGCGTGGAAAGCCTCACCGGCCAGATTAACATGGAGCACCGCAAGCCAACAGACGAGAAGCCACTGTTCATAAACGCCTCCATAATGAGCGACACCAAGGCGGATTTGAACATAGCCTCTTCCCTGCAGCTGAACGAGGCCTGGAGCACAGCAATCCTGGGCCATGTAAGCGGCAATTTCCTGGAAATGGACCATAATCACGACGGCTTCATGGACGACCCCAAAACCCTGCAGCTAAACCTTGCAAACCGCTGGCTGTACTATTCTCCGAACGGCACCCAGGTGCGCTTCGGCTTCCGCCTGCTAAGGGATGCGCGCGAGGGCGGCGAGATGAGCAATGTGCGTGACGGCCTTTCCGGCAATGCGGCAATGCTGGAGCCATGGAAGAGCAATATCCTTAACCAGAGTGCAAACGGATATCTGAAGGTGGGCGTTCCGCTTAACGAGGACAATTCGCAGAATATTGCGGCCGTGCTGGACTACAGCTATTATGACATGGCATCCAACTTCGGCACAACAGTTTACAACGCCGGCCAGCATTCCGCTTTCCTTAACCTGCTGTACCAGAACGAGATGAACGAGAACCACAAGTTCACCGTGGGCGCGGGTTCAACCATAGATTCATATCTGGAGAACATCAACAGGATTGTACCTATGGCCATGGTGAACTACAAGATGGAGAATCTGAAAACCCTTATGGCGAACGTGGGCGTGTTCGGAGAATACACCTATCACTATGAGGACAAGTTTTCCGCAATCGCAGGCCTGCGTGCAGAGTGGTACAACGGCCACGGTTTCCGTGTAAGCCCGCGCCTCACCCTCAAATACAACCCCATCGAGGATATAGTGATACGCGCGAATGCCGGCAGGGGCCTGCGCTACTCCAACCCGCTGGTGGACAATATAGGCGTGTTCTCCACATCCAAGGACTTCATCACCCCTGTGGGCGGCAATGGAGGCAGCTGGGAGTACAGGCACACTCTGGAAGATGCATGGACCTTCGGCGGCAACATCACATATTATTTCCCGCTGGTGCCGGACGGAGAGAAGGCCTATGTAAGTTTCGACTATTTCCGCAGCCAGTTTGTGGAGCAGTCTATCGTGGATTACGAGTTCAACCCTGGTTCCATAGCCTTCTATAACCTCAGCCAGGTTCCGGGCAAGCCGCAAAGCTATACCAACACATACCAGCTGGACTTCAGCTGCGAGCCTATAGAACGCTTCACCATAACCCTCACAGGACGTTATACCGATGCGCGCTACTCCACAATAGGAGGCTTCGTGATGCGTCCTATGAACGGCCTTTACAAAGCCGTGCTGAATCTGCAGTACTCCACCAACCTGAACAAATGGATATTCGATTTCACAGCCTCTCTGAACGGCCCTTGCAGGGTGTACAACTTCATGGAGGACCTGAAGGACGCCAATGGCAATCAGCTGTACAAGAACGGCTATACCCCGGTTTATCCTCTGCTGTACGCGCAGGTAACCCGCCGATTCAAAGGCGTGGACGTTTACATTGGCGGAGAGAATCTCACCAACTTCCGCCAGAAGCATGTTATCCTTGGAGAAAGGCTGAAAGACGCCCAGGGCAACGTCACCCACAGGGTTAACACGCTTGCACCGGCCGTGGGTGCCGCAAAACCCGAGGTGTTTGATGCCAGCTGCGTATGGGGCCCGCTTATGGGCATTAAGATTTATGCCGGCGTACGCTTCACTTTATGGAAAACAGAAAAATAAAAGAATAACAACGCTATTATGAAAAAGACAATCTTCACAGCGCTGCTGGTACTTGTTGCCGCAGCTTCTTCAGAGGCCGTTTCCTTCGCTGCCTCTTCATCGGCCGATGTTCCGGGCATCTTCGACAAAAAGAAAAAAGAGACAAAGACCGTGACCCTTAGCGCAAACATCCACTGCAAGAATTGCAAGGCAAAGGTGGAGAACAATATCGCCTTTGAGAAAGGTGTTACCGCACTTGAGGTTTCAGTGGAGAACAAGACCGTAAAGATTACCTATGACCCAAGCAAGACCGATGTTGCAAGCCTTCTTGCAGCAATGAAAAAGCTGGGCTACCCTGCAACAGTGGTAGAGTAGGAAATCCCGCATACAAAAAAGAGCTGGCCCGCGAAGGTCAGCTCCTTTTTTATATCCGCAAGGGATTATTTGTTCTTGACGCAGCGAACAGCTGCAGCTGCTTTGACAGCATCACTGTCTGCAACAGAGAGGCGGCCTTTTTTATAGGTGCTTGTGAATGTTGACTGCATTACACTGACTTTTGGCGATGGAGTTGAGCCTGTTGCATGTCCTGTAGATCCAGCATAAACAGACAAAGCCAATTTGTCCAAATACTCCTCTACGTCCGTAGTAGTGTCCTTTGTAACAACTGCATTATACTTATTATTTGCGATGCTTCCGCAGAATACGTAATTCCATCCGCACTCATTTGCCTTTACAATTGTACCATACTTAAGATTTGCATCCCAGAAAGGAGCATCTGTGTTTGTTGGATTATCAGTTTCATCACCATATTTGACTGTTGCCGCACCACAAAGGTTTATCAATTCCATTCTTGTTGGAATATGCCATCCCTCAGGACAGATACCCTGAACACCTTCAAGAGTTGTGCAATTTTCAACTGTAACGCTTTCTACACCAAGGAAGGTCTTTGCATCATACAGATATCCGTTTGCTTTTATTGTAGCATCATCTGTCTTTGCAACAGCAGCGCCACTCTCCATTGCGTATGGATACCAGATACCGGCATTGTCACCAGGAGTTGAAGATACTTTCTTGCCCTCCGGAAGGAAAGCCAGGTTCTGGGTCATCCATTTGTTGCCGTCAGGAAGAACCGCGGTGGTATAGTTAATGCCGTCATATTCGAAGTATTTGTCATACTCGTGGAAAGAGATTTCCTTCTCTGTGATCTCTCCCTCGTCCTCCCAGTTCTCTATGTCGCCGGAAATGTTCACCTCCACATCTTCGGGAAGGATAACGGCGTTGATAGAGTACTGTCCGCCCTGCTTCAGGCTTACTTCGGTGAGTGTCTTTTTCAACACCTTGCCGTTTTCCAGCTCTATTTCAGTGGCGAAAGACACGCTCTGCGGGATAACCAGCGCGCAGTAGCTTACATCTGCCTTCTGCTTGTGCATGATGATATCCCGGGCTTCGGCCTGTGCGGGAACAACATGCATCTGAGCGTCAACATCGGCGGCAAGTATGGAGTTCTTAAGAGTTACCTTCTTCACTTTTACCTCTGCTTCGTTGTTGATTTTCAACACGATGCGGGTTAGCATATGTTTGAACGGCATTGTTACCGATGCCTGGGGTACAACACCCTCCTTTACCGCCGCCATAAGGTCCGATGCGGTATATGCCGCATAATCGCTCTGGTCTGCAGCCACAGTGAAAGTTGTTGGGACACCCTGCTCTGAATAAGGGTAGTACGCAAGGAATGTGCTCTGTTGCTCTCCGTCTGTGTACCAGAACAGATCGCTGGTGAAAGACTGGCCGTTGTAGGTGAAACATTCGTTTTGGACATAATAATCCTCTCCCCTCAGAATGGCTACGCCAATCTTGTCCCCCTGCTCGAAATCGGTCTCCGTGGCCCTGGTGATCAGGGGATCGATGGAAATGGTTTTTCTGCTCTCAGGAACAGATTTGTTGCAGCCGACAGTCAACATGGCTGCTGCAACCGCCAATGTAAGAAATTCAATTTTTCTCATGACTTTTGATTTTAAGTTGTTTTTAATTATTAAAAATTATATCCGAAATTTAATCCGGTATTTACCCTGTACGAATATTTTCTGTATTCCGCCTGGCAATAAAGCTGCAGATACATATTGTTTCTGAATGTGTAGCGCGGCGTAAGCGATGCGCCGGCATAAGGACAGTTCACATAATCATACCAGTTGTTGTAGTCCTTCATGCTGCGGTATGGGGCGTTCTGGCCCTCTACGGGAGCCTCCTGGGTGAACAGCTGGTCGTATATGAAACCCTTCCCGGCGAAAACCTTGGTCCTGAGGGCCCAGTTCCTTGTGAAATGCCAGTTGAAACTTGCATCCACGCTCACAAGCTTGGCGCTTTGCACACCATAGTACGGATACTGTACCGTGCTTAGGCCGTCCTCCACCTTGTATGCCAGGACCAGCACGCCCTCGAACTTGCCCGGCCTGTTGAATACCCATGAAGGTATGATGCCCATGACACCCTTTCTGAACACGCGCTTGCTGCCGTATTCCTCCCTTACGGTTACGCCGCCTTCGGTAACCTTGTCCAGGGTGGTCTCAAAGAGATCCGTGCCCCTGTACAGGAAATCCACGCGGAACACGTTATTCATGTCCATGGCCCTGGTTCTGTAGCACAGCGCCGCCTTGTATTCATTAACCGGGAAACGGAACCATATGGCGTCCTTCTCTCCCACCTTGCCATCGGCACGCAGATATGAGAATTCCGCATACAGGCCCTTGTAGTCCAGCTGGGCAGCTGCGCCGTAGGACATCTCGGAGATTGGAAAACCGTTTATGCCGCTCTCTTTCAGATGCACGCTGCCGCCTTCCCAGTCCTGGAAACTGCCATACATCATGCCCTTGTGCAGGAACACGTTATAGGTTATGTTGTTGTCTCCAAGCAGCTCGGCAACTATGGTCTCGCTGCTTTTGCCTATTATAAGGTTGGCGCCTATGTTCAGGCCTTTCGGGCCCAGCCACTGCACGCCGGGACGCAGGGCAATGTCCATTGCGAAATCCGTATAGCGCAGGTCTTTCAGCTTGGCAAGGTTGGTGGCTGCGAAATCCAGACGGGCACCAAGGCGCCAGCTGTCCGCAACATCCACGCTTATGCCCGCGTTGAATGCATAGCGCTGCTTTGTCTTGTTGCCCGGGGTGTACTCCATGATGTCCACAGGGAAACGGTTAAGCTCCACACTCATGTTGGTGAAGGCGCCGTAGGCCTGGGTCTGGGTGAAATTGAAGGCACCGTACATGCTGAATTTCCTGCGGTGCATTATGGTGTTGGCATCCAGGCTTAGGGACCACATCTTTGGAGGGTCTATGCCGCGGCGTCCTTCACCGAAGGTGTAGTCTCCGTTGATGGAGGCCGATGAGATGTTCACGCTGTCGGCACGCATGCCGGCAATGTTGCCGCCACCAAGATATACGTTCCTGTTCTTTATCTGGGTGAATTCCGGCTTGCTTTGGCCGTAGAGGCCTATCACTACAAACAGGGCCGCAAGCGATATGTACAACCTTCTATTCATGCAGTGACGCTGTTTGACGTTCATAAAAATCTTCCGATGAGTTGTTGGTGTCCATAAGCACCTCATAGCCCTTTGCCAGGCTTGCAGCCTCGTCTGTGCGTCGCATTACGCTGAGGCCGGCACCCGATGTCCTCTGGGTTACATAACCGGCATCAACCTCGCTTGGCAGACGTTTGTTGTTGCTGCTGGCCGCTCCGTTGAACACTTCCACACCATCCATGATCCAGTTCCAAGGCACACACACCACCCTGTCGAAGGCTGAACCCGGAACCTGCACCACGCTGCCCTCACGCTTTACATACTCCTGGATTGTGAGCTCTTCCGGACGGAAGATTACGGCAACCGGAGAACTTATGGAGAAGGTGTAGGCATTGGCCTGGCCAAGTTTTTCCACCACATCAAGGATATGGTCCTCTTTGATCTGGTCTCCCGGAGCCGGATGATATGTGGTGTTCCAGAAATAGGTGTTATTGTAACATACAAAATAGTCCGGCTTGTTCAGATTCACGCTAAGCGGGAACTGGCGGGTGTGGTCCACGGCGCCGTTCAGGCACAGAACCGCATCCTCTCCCGGCTGCAGAGGGAAACTGCTACCGTTGCCGCCGAACTGCCACACCGCCTGGATAACCGGCGCAAAGTCCTGTATGCCGTTCCAAGGATTGGTGGCATTGCTGTTGTATGGGGCAAGCGTGCCGAAGCACAGGCTATCCAGATACTCTGTGGTGCCGCCGTTATTGTGGAGGATGACGTATTTGTCGCTCTGATACATGCCCTGGGCGGGAGCCTTGTCACAACCGCCGCAGTATATCTCCTTTATTACCAGGGTTCCGGCCTTGGAATAGCTTAGTTCCAGCTTAAGGGACATATCGGCGTTGAGGGCGAATTTGTCCGATGTTCCGTTGAAGATGCTGCTGCCCTTTCTGTCGCTTACGCTTACGCGGTACATTCCGTTGGGAAGAGTGACGCGCACGCTGGCATCGTCGCCCGTAGCGCAGCTGTACTTCACAAGATTGTTGATCTCCTCCAGCTGTACGGGCACACCCGCGCGCACGGCGGATTCGTAACCCTCCGGATACACAAGGCTTATGTCCAGCCTGTAGAGGGAGCCGTTGTACGGATCCTTCACCCCTTTGAAGCCGCAGGAGCACAACGACAGGGCCATAAGCAGGTATGTGACTGTTCTTTTCATCATATCTTTATTCGGCAGCTGAGTCCGTAATAGAAGTTAGGTGTGAATACCGCGCTTACGCCTGTTGCCATGGATTTGACGGCAGGGCGTGTGGCGGTGAAGTTGTTGGCGTAGAAGCTTAGGGACACGTGCTTGCCTATTTCCTTCGTAATGCTGAAGTTGGCGCTGCAATAGAAGCCATAGCCGTCCTGGTTGAAGCCGTAGGCGTTGCCGCTCTTTATGATAAGCTTCTCGAAAGCGGGATCTGCGGCCTGGACATCCGTGAAAGGATGTGTGGCTCCATCCAGATCCATATAGTATACAGGGCGTATTGCCGTGTATGAATTGCCCTTATAGATGCTGCCTCCCGTAGAGGTGCTGCCGGCCTCCGATACGTTGTAGGCGTATTCCGCACCCTCATACATGCTGATGTTGCGGCTGCGGCGCAGGATTGAAGCCTCCAGGCGGAAGGTGAAGATGAGACGGGCCTCCGTAATGTGGGTTATGGATGTGAGGTTGGCATTCAGATTGTGCGACACCTTGCCGTTGGAGGTTCCGCTGCCCGTGCCGCGTGCATAGATGCCAACATACTCATAACTGCGGTCTGCCAGACTGCTGTGTTTCCAGCCGTTGTTATAATATGCGCTTAGCATATCATCCACATAACTGCTGTAGCTATAGGCCGCATCCAGGCGGAAAGAGGTCCTTATAGGCTTTATCTTCGGGAAATCCACGGTGAGCTCTACACCGGCGCGGGTAACGGGCTTGCCGTTTGTCTGCATATTCGCCTTTACGAAGGTCCTGTCCGTATTCCTGAACTCCAGCGGGGTCCAGTATTCTTCTTTGGAACCGCGAACGAACACCTCGCCCGTCTGGCTGTCCACCTTGAATTCCGGACTGTCCGGAAGGTTTGCGCTGCTCTGGTTCTTAAGCATGTTCACGCTTAGAGGATTGTATATGCTGGTAAGGTGGTACGGATTCTTTGTAACGTTATAGAAGCCCACAAGGCTTACACCCCATTCCCCGTGGTTGAAATCGAAGCCGAACTCCGAGTTGCTGTTGCGCTGCCATTGCAGCTGCGGATTGTATACCATCTGGAAAGGCTGGGTGTAGTATACATAGTAGGCATCATCGCCCTTCGAGGCAGAGAATGTCTGGATATCCCTGTATTCCTGTTTTGGGAACAGCACACCGAAAGACGGAAGCTTCTCGCTTATGCCCCAGCCGCCGTGTATGCTGAAGTGCTTTGCTATCTCCCATTTCGCATTGAAACGCGGAGACAGCGAATTCAGGCTCTTGTAGCTGGTTCCCTTCACGAAAACCTGCTCCAGACGCAGGCCGGCCATAATATTCAGTTTCGAATTTCCCACCGGTATGCTAATCTGATCCTCTATGTATTCGCTTAGGTTGTGCATGAAAGGATACTGGCTGTACGGGCGCGGACGATAACCGTCGGGAGCCAGATTCATATCGGCGTAATATTCGCCTTCACCTATGTTGCCATTGCTGCGAAGCTGCACACCGGCCTTAAGCTTGTTCTTTATTCCGGCAAAATCCCTGTTCCATTCGTATTTCAGGGAAGCCGCAAAGTCCAGCTCCTTGCTGTCCACCACCATGTCGGCATAATAGCTCATTGGCAGGATCTGCGCGAAGTAATAACCCTGCTGCTGGGAGTGTACCGCCGGTTTGGAGATGCCGTCGCTGTATGTGTGGGCACGCTGCATGTTGTCGTTGTAGAACACGCTGGCTTCGAATTTCAGGTTTGTGATCCAGCCGGCATTCACCATCCAGTTAAGGCTGGTGTTGGCGCGGAACACGTTGTCACGCGTACGGCTTGTGTTGCCGTTGCTGGCATCGGGATCGTCCTTGCTGTTCATGCCGCCTATGTTGGCGCTTCCGCCCAGCTCGAAGCGCAGGGCATTGAAGAAGGTGTTGGAATATGTGGCACCCACGGTGCGGCGGGTATAGGATGTATACGGACTTGTAATCTTTGATGTGGCGCGTGCCCATTCGGCGTTGATGTTTAGCACTCCGCCCATTTTCGTGAAGTCCACACCCTTGCTTAATGCCACCTGGTATGTGCGCGGGTTGACGCTGAAAGAAAGGTTCAGCGGGCTGCGGCCCTTCTTGGTGTTCACCTTCACCATGCCGGAGTTGAAGTCTCCGTATTCGGCCGATGCAACGCCAGTGATAACCTCTATGCTCTCTATGTTCTCCACAGCTATGCTTCTGGAGCTGGCGCCTGTCATGTCTCCCATCGCGGCATTGTTGCCTATGCGCACGCCGTCCACCATAAGGGCCGTGCCGAAGGCTGCGTTACCCTCTGTTGTGCCGGCATCACGCAGGATGAGCGGATTGTTCTGGGTGAGGTCCGGATTGGAGGTCTTTCCGCCCGGAAGCAGGGCCGCCATATCGGACATGCTTGCCATCTGCAGATGGTTAAGGGCGTCCTTTCCTATGTTGTGGGCGGTTCCCAGGGTGCTGGAAGAGTGCTGCGCTGTTACGTAAACCTCGTC
Source organism: Bacteroidales bacterium (assembly GCA_024401715.1). Classification (GTDB taxonomy): domain Bacteria; phylum Bacteroidota; class Bacteroidia; order Bacteroidales; family UBA932; genus Cryptobacteroides. The sequence goes on along the minus strand of JAKSKO010000027.1, from coordinate 6,142 downwards.
CAGGGCAAGGGATTCCGCACTTAGGAACAACTCTGTTCCCTGCTGCCTGCCCTCCGGGGTGAACAGCTGCGTCCCTTCATCGGATACCAGCACTTCCCTGCGCAGGGAAACATATCCCAGGCAATCTGTGGTCAATAAATATTTGCCGTTAGGAAGTGAAATCGTATATTTGCCGTCGATACCCGTAACCGCCCATATTGCGCCGTCGTCAATCTTGATTACGACTCCGCTTATGGCCTCCCTGGTCTCAGCGTCACGGACTGTGCCCTCAAGCACGTTGCGCGGTGCGGCCTGAAGCAGCTGCACCATAAGCAAGAAAAGTATGATGGCTTTCGTACGCATAATAAAGCGCAAATTTAACATTTTTTTCGGAATTGCGTTCCGTTATACTGGATATGAAAAAGATTTTACTTGCAGTTTGTTCATTTTTCGCGTGCAATCTTCTTGCCACAGCCGATGAGGGAATGTGGCTTCTGGAATCGGCCGACAAGAAATCCGCGGCCCTTTCCGGTGCCATTGTTTCTTATGATTTCATGGGCACTGGCAGCCTTGTTTCAGACTGCGGACTGGTGGTTACCAACCATCATGTGGTGTATGGCGACGTTTATGCCCTCAGCACAGAGGACAGGAACCTTCTGAGGGACGGGTTCTGGGCCTATGACAGGAAGGACGAGATTCCAATTCCGGGACGCAGCATACAGATTCTGCGCGAAAGCATAGACGTCACAAAGGAAGTGGAGCATCTCATTCTCACCCAGGAGGTGAAAAAGGGCCCGATGATGATGAGGCGCCTTAGCTCCATCATGGAGAAAAGGTACGAGGAGAAGACTGGAAAGACTGCCATCCTAAGTGCCATGTGGAAGGGCAGCCGCTATTTCATCCACATCTACGACAATTACAGGGACATACGCCTTGTGGCAGCTCCGCCGGAGATAATAGGCGCCTTCGGAGGTGACGAAGACAACTGGGAATGGCCGCAGCAGAAGGGTGATTTCTCCTTCGTGCGCATCTACACCGCCCCTGACGGTTCCCCTGCGGAATATTCTGAAAACAACGTTCCCATGAAAAGTGCCATGCACCTTAAAATAGCAGGCAGGAACGTGAAGGAGGGGGACAGAACCAGGGTGATGGGCTTCCCCGGCCGCACCAACAGGTACAGCGGCAGCGCAAACGTGGACTACCTTACGAACGTAAGCCTGCCTGTAACCGTGGAAGTACGCGGGGCGCAGATGGAAATCCTGCGCAAATGGATGAATGCCGACCAGCAGGTTAGGATGAAATATTCGGACGCCTTTTTCGGCATCAGCAACGCCCAGGAACTGTATATGGGCCAGGTGGCCTGCAACAAGCGCTTCAATGTTACACAGCTTAAGCTTCAGCAGGAAAAGGAACTGAACGCATGGATAAGGGCCGATGCCTCACGCACGGCGAAGTGGGGCGGCCTCACAGACAGCCTGAAGAAGGCTTATGCGGCAACAGCTGACATAGACAGGCAGCAGGGCTATTTCCGTGAGTGTCTGGTGCGCTCCAGCAGGCTTTCCGCCATTGCCACACGCACCAATTCCATGAAGAGGGAAGGCAATGCAAAAAGGTTTGCGGGCATGCGGCGCTCCGGTGCGCACGATTATGAAAGCATGGATCTGCGCGTGGAAAGGGAGATTTTCCGCTATATGCTGGAAACCTACATGGAGAACGTTTCAGACCAGCTTCTGGGCCCGTACCAGAGAGATCTGAAGGCCCGGTTCGGCAAGAACTACGATGCCATGTGCGCAGAGCTTTGGGACGGCAGCTGGATGACAGACACATCGGCCGTTAAGGAATATCTGAATCCGGAGGCCGACCTGGCTGGAATGATGACGGGACTGTGCAGTGACAAACTGCTGAAGTTCTATTGCGACAACAAGGTGAACACCTTCAACGATGCAAGGGAAAAGGCGCTGGGCGGGCTTAACATCGCCAGCCTCAACACCGAATACACCCATGCCCTGTATCAGATGCGTCTGGACAAGGGTGTGAAGCAGTATCCCGATGCAAACAGCACCCTGCGCGTATCGTACGGCAGGATAAAGGGCTTCAGCCCAAGGGATGCGGTGCAGTGCAGCTGGCGCAGCACCGTGGCCGGCCTGCTGGAAAAACACCGCCCCGGCAACCACGATTTCTGCCTGCCGGACAAGTGGATTGCAGCCCTTAAGACAGCCGACCCCGGAATGACAGTGAACTTCATAAGCAACGACGATATAACCGGAGGCAATTCCGGCAGCCCCGTGCTTAATTCCAGGGGCGAAATCATAGGCCTGGCCTTTGACGGCAACAAGGAGAGCCTTGCCAGCGATGTTTCCTTCGTGGAAGACTATACACGCTGTGTCTGCGTGGATATCCACTTCGTTCTGTGGACCCTGAAGAATTACGCACATTTTGACGCTTTGCTGCAGGAAATGCATATTTTTGAGTAAATTTGCATTATGGCAAAAGAAGGCAGCACACTAACACCAATGATGCAGCAGTACTTCGCAATGAAGGCACTGCATCCGGAGGCATTGCTTCTGTTCCGCTGCGGCGATTTCTATGAGACCTACGGTGATGATGCGGAAACTGCAAGCAAGGTGCTGGGCATAACCCTTACCAAGCGCAGCAGCGTGATGAAAGAGACCGTGCCCATGGCCGGCTTCCCCTTCCACGCGATAGAAAGCTTCCTTCCGAAACTGATAAGGGCAGGCTTCAAGGTTGCCATCTGCGACCAGTTGGAAGACCCGAAACTCACAAAGAACATAGTGAAGCGCGGCATCACGGAGCTGGTTACCCCGGGCGTGGTGCTAAGCGACAGCGTTCTGCAGCAGAAGGAGAACAACTATCTGGCTGCGGTTGCCTTCAACAAGAATATGGTGGGAGTTGCCCTTGCAGACCTATCAACCGGTGAATTCAAACTGTCGCAGGGCTCGCAGGAATATGTGCACACCATCATAAGCAGCCAACAGGTTAAGGAGATAGTGGTGGAGAAAGCCTGGGAAAAACAGGCCCAGGAAATATTCGGAGACAGCTATTATATAAGCACCCTGCCGGATTGGGCTTTCGTGCACCAGACTGCCACGGAAAAGCTTAAGAACCAGTTCAAGACCACATCGCTGAAAGGCTTCGGCGTTGAAAAATATCAGGAGGGCGTAACGGCTGCCGGTGCGCTGCTTATTTATCTGGAACAGACCCAGCACGAGAATCCGGAGAACATCTGCGGCATTTCACGCATAGAGCAAAGCCAGTTCGTATGGATGGATCGCTTTACAATGCGCAATCTGGAACTTTTCGCTCCGGCAGGGTCGGAGAAGGGAGACAGCCTTCTAAGCTGTTTGGACCGCACTTCCTGCCCTATGGGAGCACGTCTTCTGCGTTCGTGGATAGGCATGCCGATAATGGATCTGGACAAGCTGGAGGCAAGATATGACAGCATCCAGTATTTCCTGGACAAGCCCGAAAAGGGAGAGGAGATGCGCAGGGCCATAGGCAATATAGGAGATCTGGAACGCATCATTTCCCGTGCGGCGGCAGGCAGGGTTCTCCCGCGCGAAACCCTGGGATTGCAGCGCAGCATGGAACTTTTCTCCCCTATAAGGGAGTTGTGCATGCAAAGCGGAGTGGCGGCCCTGGAGAATCTGGCTTCACAGATGCAGGATACCGACGAACTTTGCGCCTTCATAAAGCACACAATGCACCCGGAGGCCGCTGCAGCCCTTGGCAAAGGTGCAATCATAGGCAGCGGAGTGGACCAGGAGCTGGATGAGCTGCGTTCCATCTCCCTAAGCGGAAAAGACTATCTGAACCGTATACTGGAGAGGGAGATAGAGAACACCGGAATCGCATCTCTGAAAATAGGCTACAACAACAATTTCGGCTACTTCCTGGAAGTGCGCAACATGTACAAGGACAAGGTTCCGGCCGAATGGGTGAGACGCCAGACCCTTGTGGGGGCAGAGCGCTACATAACCGACGAGCTTAAGGAGTACGAAAGCAAGATTCTTGGCGCCGAAGACCGCATATACCAGATAGAGGCGCAGATCTTCGCCGATGTGGTGAACCATATACGCCACAACATCGTTGCAATACAGGCCAACTGCCGCGTAATAGCGCAGCTGGATGTCCTGTCCTGCTTCGCCCTTATATCGGCCGAAAGGGGTTACTGCCGCCCCGTTATGGACAGCGGCACGGATCTGGAGATTGAAAACGGACGCCATCCGGTTATTGAAATGAGGATGAAGGCAGGTGAGGAATATGTTCCAAACAGCCTGCAGATGGACTGCACAAAGAACCAGATAATAATCCTTACGGGCCCCAACATGGCTGGTAAAAGCGCCCTGCTGCGCCAGACAGCCCTCATTGTACTCATGGCCCAGATGGGCTGCTATGTCCCTGCAACATCGGCACACATAGGCTACTTCGACAAGATTTTCACCCGTGTGGGTGCATCGGACAACATAAGCCAGGGAGAATCCACCTTCATGGTGGAGATGTTGGAAACGGCGCAGATCATGCACAACCTTTCATTGCGAAGCCTTGTGTTGCTGGACGAGATAGGGCGCGGAACAAGTACCTACGACGGTATGAGCATCGCGCGCGCACTGGTGGAATATGTGCACAACGACGGCAAGAATGCCAAGATGCTGTTCGCCACCCATTATCACGAGCTTAACGATATGGAAAACAATTTCGCGCGCGTGCACAATTTCCATATATCGGTGAAAGAGGCCGGCAAGGACATTATTTTCCTCAGGAAACTTATGCCGGGCGGAGTGTCACACAGTTTCGGTATACACGTTGCACGCATGGCCGGCATGCCAGCCAAAGTTGTTAACAGCGCACAGAAAACCCTAACTGCCCTGGAAGCCGGCATTCCCGCAGACAGCGGCATGCAGCTGTCCCTTTTCCAGCTTGACGACCCCATGCTTAGCGCCATCCGCGACAGCCTTAAGGAAGCGGATATCAACAATATGACCCCTCTTCAGGCCTTCGATCTTCTGCGAAGCCTGAAAGAGCAGCTGGGTATCTAAATAAATCGGCTTACAAAAATAACCAGGATTGCTATCGGGGCGACGTAACGAATGAGAAACAGCACCACGGGGAAAACCTTTGTGTTGAATTTCTTGGTGCCGCCGCTTGTGAATTCGTCAGCCACATCCTCCCTTTTCATTCTCCAGCCCACAAAGATGGAAACCGTCATGGCACCTATCACCATGAAGAAGTTGGAAGCAAGGGAATCGAAGAAATCGAAGAGTATGCTGCCGTTTATCGTGAACGAAGACAACGGGCCGAAAGACAGGGAGCACAGCGAACCCACCGCAATTGCAATTGCAGTGATGAGGGCTATGGCCTTGTTTCTGGACAAGCCTTTCTCCTGGGTGAAATAGGCCACCACAACCTCGCACATGGAGATGGAAGAGGTGAGGGTTGCAACCAGCAGCGCACCAAAGAAGATTATGGCAATGAAATTGCCCGCAGGCATGCGTGAGAATATGAAAGGAAGGGTTTCATATACAAGCGAAGGACCGCTTCCCGGGTTTACGCCGAAGGCGAATACCGCAGGCATGATGGCACAGCCGGCTATGATTGCGAAAACAACGTCAATCACGCTTGTTTCCACGCTGTGGGTGAGGATATTCTCTTTCTTGCGCACGTAAGAAGCATAGGTGATTATGCAGCCGCAGCCAAGGCTGAGAGAGAAAAAGGCCTGTCCCATGGCATCCAGAAGCACACTTCCGTCCAGTTTGGAGAAATCCAGCTTGAACATGTATATATAACCCTCTCTTGCGCCCGGAAGGAAGGCCACATAAACGGCAATGGCAACAACAATCAGGGCCAGAATAGGCATGGCCACCTTGCCGAAGCGCTCTATTCCGTTCTTCACTCCCCTTCTTACTATTGCGCAGGTGAGCACAACGAAGAAGAAGAAACCAAGCAGCGGAGGCCATACAGATGTAACGAAGGTTGAAAAGACGTTGGAAAGGTCTTCACTGGTGAGATCCGCACTGAAACCGAAGGTGCAGGAACGGAAGAAATACTCTATGCACCATCCGCCAATAACGGAATAATATGAGAATATTATGGTGCAGGCGATAACGGCAAGAAGGCCCAGATGCTTCCACCCGCCTTTCCCCCC
>JAKSKO010000026.1 GCA_024401715.1 Bacteroidales bacterium | reverse complement strand
GCTTTTCATATGCTCCCCTGCAGTTGGCTCCGCCCCGTCTTCCCACGATGAACTCGCACAGAAACAGCGGAAGCGCAATAAGAAGCGCAAACAACAGATATACGAAAAGGAAGGCGGCACCGCCGTGCTCTCCAAGCAGATACGGGAAACGCCACATGTTTCCAAGGCCCACGGCAGATCCGGCCATAGCCATAATGGCACCGAAGCGCCCGAATTTCTCTTTATTTTCCATGCCGACCTTTTTATACCGCTACCTTTCCCTTGATAACCGGATGAGGGTCATAGCCTTCCAGTGTGAAATCCTCGTAGCGGAAGTCGAACACGCTCTTTACTTCGGGATTCAATTTCATTACAGGAAGCTGGCGCGGAGTGCGTGAAAGCTGCTCCTTAACCTGCTCGAAATGGTTGGTATATACATGCGTATCACCTGTGGTGTGCACGAAGTCACCAAGGCCCAGGCCGCATTCCTGCGCTATCATCATGGTGAGAAGTGCATAGGATGCAATGTTGAAAGGCACGCCAAGGAACATGTCGGCACTGCGCTGATAAAGCTGGCAGCTAAGCTTGCCATCGGCCACATAGAACTGGAAAAGGCTGTGGCACGGAGGAAGAGCCATCTGGTCCACCTCCGCAACGTTCCATGCCGATACAATGAGACGGCGGCTGTCCGGGGTCTTCTTTATCTGCTCTATCACATTTGAAAGCTGGTCTATGGTTCTGCCGTCAGGTGAAGGCCAGCTGCGCCACTGATGGCCGTAGACTGGGCCCAGATCGCCATTTTCATCGGCCCATTCATCCCAGATACGGACTCCGTTCTCCTTCAGGTACTTTATGTTGGTATCTCCGGCAATGAACCACAAAAGCTCGTGTATGATGCTTTTCAGGTGTACTTTTTTTGTAGTGAGGAGAGGGAATCCTTCGGCAAGATTGAAACGCATCTGGCGTCCGAACACACTTTTGGTGCCCACACCTGTGCGGTCTGTTTTGATAGTTCCGTTCTCCATTACATCACGGAGCAGGTCTAGGTATTGTTTCATCGTTAACGCTTGTTTAACAAATATGATTTTCCTTTTTTACAGTATGGCGTCCAGGCTGGCAAAAAGCCTTTCCGGAGTGCAATCCTTCAAGATAACATTTTTTTCCGAATCCAGCAGATAAAGTGAAGGAATTGCACGCACATTATACAGATTTTCCGTCCTAATCACCTGGTTATGGTCGAAACCGTTGTACCATGTGTTGGGATATACGGACATATAGCTGTACCACTCGTCTATGGAGTCGTCTATGTAGACGTTCACTATGGCAAGGCGTTTCTGCCTTATGTTCTCATCTATGAAAGAGGCCATCACAAGGTTGTCTATGATCTCCTTGCAGGCCGTGCAGCCGGGATTGCTGAAAAACAGCACTGTGTATTCCGCCTTCACCCCGTAGAGGCTGTGCACCTTGCCGTTTCTGTCGCTGAATGTGAAATCCGCCGCCCTGCTTCCGCGGCTGTTGAAACTGCACATTTCGGCCTCGCCGGCATATCTTTCCCTTGAGGCTGCATCCTTCAGCGGGCAGGAAGCCATTACAGAGGCATAGGCTGCGTAGATATCCTCGTCCCTCATCGGTGAATTGGGATCATAGAGATATCTTTCCACAACTGCCCCGAAAGCCGCCAGGAAGCCCTGTGTGGTATCTGCCATCTCGCAGCAGACCAGCCTTTCAGCAAGCCTTGTGATGCCGGCGCGGGCCTGGTCCAGGGGCACCTGTTCCATAAGCATGGTGTAGTTGGCGAAAGCCTGCTCCACCTCCCCTTTCTCCACACCCCCTATCAGAAGGGAATCGGAAGGGAAATGCCTGTCCGGGGCCGTGAAGGCGTCAAAGAAATGCTCCACAAGATAGTCCAGCCTCTGGTCCTCTTCCAGCATTACCGGAACATTCACCAAAGGGAAGGCAAGGGCCTTGAACGGCTGTGCCTTCTTGCCGCTCTGGCCGCAGGCGCAGCACAGGAACAGAAGAAGGCAGCAGATTGTATGACGGGTGCAAGACACTATTGCATTGTGGCAACTTTGGCCTTGGCCTGTGAGATGTTTATGATGAAGTCACCGATGTGCTCCAGCTCTGATACGACATCCATGTAGTATACACCCACCAGATAGTGGTATTTTCCTGCCTCCAGGTCTACGATATTCTCCTCGCGCAGACGGTCACGCATCTGGTTGATGGCATCCTCTGCAGCATAAGCAGCGCTAAGGTCTGTATAAGCCGAGTATGGAGTGGAAATGTTCTCCAGCATAACCTCGTAGGCTTTCTCCACAAGATCCATCATTTCGTTCAGGTTCTTCAGAATGCTCTCTGTGAATACCTTCTCGTGAGTGAACTTGCGCACCAGCATACGGCCGATGGCCTCTCCGCTGTCGCCAAGGCTTTCCATCTCGCCAATCATCTTGTACATTGCCTTGATACGGTTCTCTGCATCATCGGAAACCTCTCCTTTGGAAACTTCGTTCAGATATGCGGCAATTTCGAATTCTATCTTGTCTGTGATATCCTCATATTTGATGAGTTTCTCCTGGATAGGATTGAATTTGTCTCTCTCCTGCATGTTGATGGCATCACGCACATAGCCGAAACCTTTGCGGCAGATCTGGCCGAAATGAACAACCTCCTGACGGGCCTCAACAAGGGCAACCTCGGCAGTACCCTGAACACCGCCGGAAATGAATTTGAGGCGGAACTCCTCTTCGCCTGCCGGGTTCGGAATGATGGTGGATACCAGCTTCTCTATCTGAGGAACGAACCAGATGAGGATGAGTGTGTTGGTGAGATTGAAGATAGTGTGCAGGGTTGCAACGCTGTAAAGGAGCGCGGTGTTGATGAGAGTGGCGTTCTCAGGGTTGGCAAGGAAGTCCGGATCGGCAAACTCCTCTCCCATAGGGCTTGGAAGACCGAAGCTGCCCACAATGCCGCACACAAGGTTTAGGAACGGTTTGAACAGGCAAAGCACCCAGATTACACCGAATACGTTGAAAACCGTATGTGCAAGAGCCGCGCGGCGTGAGGAAACGTTACCCACCGATGCGGCTATGTTTGCAGTGATAGTGGTACCTATGTTCTCACCAAGCACCATTGCGGCTGCAAGCTGGTATGGAAGAACACCCATTGCAACCAGAGTCATTGTGAGGGCCATTGTAGCGGCCGAGCTCTGGAAAAGTATGGTGAGGAAAGTACCTATTACAAGGAAGAGCAGAACCTTCAGGAAGTTAGGGTTGGATGTGAGGGAAGCCAGGAAGTTCTGGATACCGTCACCGGCAAAAAGAATACCTGCCGCCTCTTTCAGTGATCCCAGACCCAGGAACATCAGAGAGAAACCGAAAAGGAAGCTGCTTACAGTCTTGCAGGTCTTGCTCTTTATCATGTTCAGGATAAAGGCAATGGCCATAAGCGGAATTGAAATGCTGGCAATGTTGAAGCTGAAGCCGAACACAGCCACAATCCAGGCCGATATTGTGGTACCGATGTTGGCACCCATGATAACTCCGATACCGCTTCCAAGGCTTAGCAGGCCGGCGTTGACGAAGCTCACAACCATGATTGTCGTTGCGGCCGAAGACTGGACAAGGGCAGTGATGGTGGTACCTGTGAGAACTCGTTTCAGAGGGTTCGAGGTCATCTGCGCCATCACATTGCGCAGTTTGCTACCTGCCATTTTCTGCAGGCTCTCACTCATGAGGGTCATACCGAAAAGGAAGAGTCCCAGAGAACCCACCAGCTGTATGATTTGAAGTGTCAATTCCATATGTTTTTCCGATTAGTTGCGAATAGAGGACAAATATACTTTTTTTTTGCTTAATAATCAATTAGTTCATGATGGAGTCCACCCAATCCTGGTCTATTGTTGCAAAACCGTCTTCACGTGCAATCGCTTCGTTCCTCTCCAGAATTCCCTGGCAGTCTTCATATACGTTGAGGCCGAAGCCGAAACCCTCCATCTTTCCGTTCTTCACTCCGGAAAATACCATCACATCATCCTGCATGCGGTAGAAATGCAGTTTGCTTACGCCTTCCAGTTCCCTGCCGGCCACGAATTTCACCAGCTCTATGGTCCTGTCATTGAAACCGGCATCGAACACCAGCACCTTCTCCATAAGGTCTCCGGCATTGGCCACAATCCTAAGCTTGTAATCTCCCATGGCCTTTGCCTGACGCATGATGGCGTCTTTTTCCGGCCCCTGAGGCTCGCCGCAAGGCCGCATCCACACCATGAATTTCTCATCTGGATCGTGATAAAGGCAGTCATAGGCCACCAGATTGCCTGTGCCGCAATCCGGGCATTCCCACAGGAAAAGTTCCCCGTTCAGGACCTTGGCCTTCAGATCCGGGTCTGTGGCCGTATTGATGGACTTGTAGATTTCCACTCTGTGCTCTTTGCCGCATTTCTGGCAGACTGCAAGTGCTTGTGATTTAAGTGACATATCAGTTAGGTAGTGTTACGCTGAAAATCGGACCCACATACAGGCGGTCCGCAATGTTGTTGAATGTTGTGGCATCTCCACCGTTGAACGCGGCCATGAAGCCCAGACGTACAGGAGTCTTCACCCAGAAAAACGCACCGAAGTCCATTTCGAAAGAGAAACCCGCGCTGTACAGGGAACCGCCATTGTAAGTTTTATTGTAAGCCCTGGTGTGGCTGTAATCGAAGAAAGGAGTTACAATACCTCTTTTGCAGTAGAAGGCCGATCCTATGTACCAGTCTCCCATATCAAACGGTATGGCATAGTCCACGGTAGCGGAGATGCCGCTGCGGTAGGCCAATGAAAGGGCGGCGTAGTTAGCAAATCCCCTTGGCAGCATATTCCTGAAACCGCCAATATACATAGGACTGGTCTGCAGGGGCGTTATTGCCTGGAAAGCGAAAGCAAGCTTGAGGCCCTGGCCGGCGGCAATGCCCGGAGCATAGGCGTAGGCATAAACAAGGCCGTAAGGATCCAGCCACTGGAGTTCCGCACCCACACCCCAGCGCGGATAAACCGCCGCCCGGGGAGTTGGCGCCATGATATAGCCCCTTATTCCGGCCCGTGCCAGGAAAGTTGGCCTGCCATAATCTCTGTCGTTGTTGAAAGACAGGCTAACAGAAGGCACAAGGCCCAGATAATGTGTTCCGCGGGACCACTGCAAAGGGATATAGCTCCTGAGATTCATCTGGAAGAAAGGCAGATTGGATGTATACAGAACATCCCTGTACAGGCCCACATCCTTGCCCATCGGAAGGAAAATCTGCTTGTTCACATACTGCATATACCTTTCGTTCACATCGGCGCTGAACTCGAATACGGGATACAGGCCCGTGTACGTTAATTTCAGATGACCGCTATGGAACCATTTGCCGCTTTCATAATCCTTTGCCGCCTTGTAGGCCACATTGCCATAGAAGGTGCTGCCGCTGTTCTGGAACCATATGCTTGCTCCCGGCTGTGCAATATTTTGAACATTGTCGAATGAAATAGCATTTATGACATCCTGGTTCACGTAAAGCGGAGCCCAGGAGTGTATGCGCAGGAAATGTGCGGCCTTTTTGTGGCGCTGAGGTTTTGAAAACTCCGTTTCGCTTGTCATATCCAGCTTGCGGGGAATTCTAAGACGCTGGTCAAAAACCAGAGTGTCTTCCTGGCGGGAAAGCTTGTCGGCAACGGCATAGCGGTGATAATTGCTCCAGTCCACCTCTTTCCACAGAAGACTGTCTTTTTTCACCACCTTTATGGCTTCACCCCTGCCTTCATACTGGGTGAAACTTACATCGCCGTTAGCGCAGTAATTGAAGTTGAGTCCTCCGTACAGGGTGCTGGTAAGCTGGTACAGCCTGTTTGACTGCGGCCTGTACATGTAAAACTCCATCACGCCGTTCAGGTTGCAGCTGAAGCACAGGGCATCGTCCGCACGCATAAGGTCCTCCATTATGACGGGGATAGGCTGCAGAAGCACTTCATAGGCATTTTCCGTGCAGCGCCACAATCCCATACCCTCTTTCGTAACAGCCAGCATATACACATGGCTGCCGTCATAGTCCAGCATATAAGGCTGAATTCCGGACGGGACGTCCAGGTGCCTCAGCTCCGTGCCGTCGGCAATGGCAAGCTCCACAAGACGCACAGCCTCGTTGTCATCATAGTGGATGGCTATAAGGGTGCTGTCTGTGAATTGCACGGGGGAAATATTGGTATGTTTCCTTGTTATGTATCTGCGGTGGCGTGTTCCCAGATTGTACTCGCGTATCACAACATGGTTCACCTGGCCCCAGCGGGGGTCGTTGCGGAGTTCGCTCCAGAAGATTCTGGTCTGATTCTGGTGATCGCCTATCCCGCCCATATATGATGGCACGGCGGCAATGCGTTTCTCCCTGCCCAGGGAATCTATCGATACAAGGCGCGGATTGTGGTAGATGTCGCTTTTCACCCATAGCTGCACGTCCCCGTTATTGACGCCGTTGCTGTACTCCGTCATCCTCTTCACCGGCATGCCAAGCTGGTGCGAAGGGGTGAAAGGGCCGCGCTTCTGCGCATCATGCAGCCAGTCCTCATAATGGACTGCCATCACATCGCGGAAGTTCTGCCGGAATTTGTTGCCGCTGTTGCGGCGAAGCGTATGGCGCAAAGGCCACGGGTCATAGGGGCGCCTGGCCACATAATCCAGATAGTCGGCCATGAAATAAGGGGCGTTGAAAGCTATGCGGGCACCCGATACCATGGCATAACCCAGCGCATAATTATTCGGCGCCGGCCTGTAGAAAGAGCCGTAACGCCATCTTGGATAGCTGCGGAAATCGTTGTTATCGAAGCTGTACATGTATCGGCCCAGAAAACGCGGATCCCTGCCGCGGCCGAAGCGCGTGAGGGCAGTCTCTGCCACAACCGCATCACCCTCTGAAAGCAGAGTTCCCGGATATGCCGATACCGCACCGGGAACAATCTGGCCCAGAATATAGCGGAAAGGACGGAACACCCTTCTGTAGCCGGCCTGCATCTGGGCAGCGTGCCTGCCTTCATGAACGGCAAGCATGTCCACCCACAGCATACCCGTTGTATGTGTCCATTCCGGAATGGTCTGCACCTCCATACGGCTTGGAGTCCAGCCCACAAGACCGTTTGACGCGCCGTTGCGCACGTGCATTATAACATCCAGGGGACGTCTCTGGAACTGGCCCGAAACCATTCCCAGACTGTTTGCCACCCTTGGCCTGTAATACTCCAGTTCCTGCAGATAAACCCTTGCAAGGGAATCGCAGTACTGTGGATATATCATCTTGAAATTGGATGAGGATATGCTCATCCATCTTGTTGAAGCCGGATCATTTTCGCTTAAATTGAACTGAGCCTTTGCTGAAAGGCCCAGAACCAGGAAAAGCGTTATGAGGAGGCTTTTTCTCACAGAATGAATTCGCTCTCGATTAGAGTACGCGAGTTATATGTGCTTGCCATGGATTCTCCGTAGGCACCGGCGCTGCGTATTGCAATAATATCGCCTCGTCTGGTTTCCGGCAGATAGATACCCTTGGCAAAGCAGTCTGAACTTTCACATATAGGGCCCACAACGTCATAGAGACACTGCTCTGCGTCAGGGTTGCTTACATTCTCTATAAGGTGGAAGGCATGGTACAGGGCCGGACGTATGAGGTCGTTCATGCCGGCATCCACAATCACGAATTTCTTGAAAGTGCCGTTCTTCACATAGATGCAGCGGGTGATGAGGCTGCCGCACTGGCCCACGATGGCGCGTCCAAGCTCGCAGTGAAGTTCCTGGCCCGCCTCCAGCTTCAGGTGTTTGGCAAAAGTGCCGAAGTAGGCATTGAAATCCGGAACCGGGTGTTTGTGCGGATGTTCATAGTCTATGCCAAGGCCACCGCCCACATTGATGGTCTCCAGCTTCACTCCGTGACGGCGGAACCATTCCTGAAGTTCGTTTATCCTGTTGCACAGGGCCTTGAAATCGTCCATCTCCAGAATCTGGCTGCCTATGTGGAAATGCATGCCCTTCAACTTTATGCCCGGAAGGGATTTTGCCTTCTCCACAGCCTCCGGAACCTTCTCCAGATTGATGCCGAACTTGTTCTCTGCAAGACCGGTTGTGATGTTCGCATGTGTGTGCGCGCCCACATTCGGGTTGATGCGCAGGGCAACAGGGGCAACAAGTCCCATTCCAGCCGATATTTCGGAAATTATTTCCAGCTCTTCCACAGACTCCACGTTGAAGCAGCCTATGCCAGCCTCAAGGGCCATCTTTATCTCGGCATCGGTCTTGCCAACTCCGGCATATGCTATGTCGCAAGCCTTGAAACCGGCATCCAGCGCCTGCCTTATCTCACCTCCGCTTACGCAGTCGGCACCCAGGCCTGCGGATGCTATGGTCTTCAGAACCATGGGGTTGTTGTTCGCCTTGATGGCAAAATGTATGTGGGCCTGTCCCACTGCGGGATGGCTCTTTATTGCTTCCTTTGCCGCGTCAAGGGTCTGGCGCAGAAGTTTTCCGTCATAGCTGTAGTAAGGTGTAGGTCTTTCCATGGTCTGTCTCTCTAGAAAAGAGTTTTACTTAGGGCTTTCAGTGCTTTTTCCTTGTCTTCCTTGCGGATGAGGAATGATATGTTATAGTTGCTGCCGCCATAGCATACCATACGTACGGGAACGTCCTTCAGGGCATCCAAAACATGGCCTTCAAAGCCTTTGTTCTCCCATTCCATATCACCCACAACACATATGATGCACATGTCGCGGTCTATGGTTACGGTGCCGTATTTGCGAAGGTCGGCCTCTATCTGCGGAAGATAGGTGGCATTGTCTATGGACATTGAAACTCCCACCTCGGAAGTGCATATCATGTCTATCGCTGTCTGGTGGCTTTCGAAAATCTCAAACACCTTGCGAAGGAAACCGTAGGCCAGAAGCATGCGTCCGGATTTTATCTTGATGGCGGTGATGTTGTCCTTTGCGGCAACGGCCTTGATTATGCCGTGGTCCTTGCGGTTGTCTATCACAGTGCCCGGAGCATCGGGGTCCATGGTGTTCAGCAGACGAACCGGGATGTTATTGAATTTTGCTGGCTGGATGCAGGTTGGGTGAAGGATTTTCGCGCCGAAGTATGCAAGCTCCGATGCCTCCTCGAAATAGAGGTGAGGGACAGATTTTGTGCCCTCCACAAAGCGTGGGTCGTTGTTGTGCATACCGTCTATATCGGTCCAAATCTGAATCTCCGATGCACCCATTGCGGCACCCAGAAGGGATGCAGTATAGTCGCTGCCGCCGCGCTGCAGGTTGTCCACCTCGCCCATGGCGTCGCGGCAGATGAAGCCCTGGGTGATATAGAGATCGGCAGGGTCGCCCGCCTGCATAACCTCTGCAAGACGCTGTTTGATATACCATGCATCCGGCTCTCCGTTCATGTCTATGCGCATGAATGAAAGGGCATCCAGCAGGCGCACTTTCACGCCGCACTCCAGCAGATAGTTGGTTACCATGTTGGTGGACAGGATCTCACCCTGGCCAAGGATTATCTTTTCCTCCCTTGTGGTGAAAACGTCCTTTGTGAAGCTGCGTATATAGTTGAAGATCTCGCCTGCAAGGGCAAGGGTCTCCTTCTTTTTCTCTTCTGTGGCGTAAAGCTCGTCAATGTGCTGGGTGTATTTGTCCTGGAGACGGTTTATCACATCGCCGGCACCCTCTGTGTTGCCGTCCTTGATATAGTTGCAAATCTCCACCAGGGTGTTGGTGGTGCCGCTCATTGCGCTAAGCACAACCATGTTTCCCTGGAAACCAGGGCGCGTGATAAGTTGCGACACGCTTTTCATTCTTGCGGGACTTCCCACCGAAGTGCCGCCAAATTTCTGTACGATCATAGCTTGGGTTTAAGTCTAAACATTAAATAAGAAATGCATGATATCGCCGTCCTGCACCACATATTCCTTGCCCTCCACGCCAAGTTTGCCGGCTGCGCGGCAGGCGCTTTCGCTTTTCAGGGCCACGAAATCTTCATATTTGATAACCTCGGCACGGATGAAGCCTTTCTCGAAATCGCTGTGGATAACACCGGCCGCCTTCGGAGCCTTGTCGCCCTTGCGTATTGTCCAGGCGCGGCACTCGTCGCTTCCGGCGGTGAAATAGGTCTGGAGGTTCAAAAGGCTGTAGGCGCTCTGGATAAGACGCACGACGCCACTCTCCTTCAGGCCCATCTCCTCTATGAACATCTGGCGCTCGTCATAATCCTCCAGCTCTGCAATATCGGATTCTATCTTTGCAGCGATAACCAGAATCTGCGCATTCTCGTCCTTTACGGCCTCACGCACAGCCTCAACATATTTGTTGCCTGTTGCTGCGCTGGCCTCGTCCACGTTGCAAACATACATCACCGGCTTGTCCGTGATAAGGAAAAAGTCCTTTGCAAGCTTACGGTCCTCCTCGTTGTCCAGCTCCACGCTGCGGCAGTTCTTGCCGGCAAGCAGGGCCTCCTTGTACTGGTACAGGATTTCCACCATGCGTTTCGCGCTCTTGTCTCCGCCCACGCGTGCCTGCTTCTCCACCTTTGCAAGGCGGTTCTCCACGGTCTCAAGGTCTTTCAGCTGCAGCTCTATGTCTATGACCTCCTTGTCCCTAACAGGGTCTATCGTGCCGTCCACATGCACGATGTTAGGGTCGTCGAAACAGCGCAGAACATGCAGGATGGCGTCTGTCTCACGTATGTTGGCAAGGAACTGGTTGCCCAGACCCTCACCCCTTGACGCACCTTTCACAAGACCCGCGATATCCACAATCTCCACGGTTGCGGGGATGGTGCGCTGCGGCTTGCATATTTCGCTAAGCACATTCAAGCGCTCGTCCGGAACGTTGGTGCTGCCTATGTTCGGCTCTATGGTACAGAAGGGAAAATTGGCGCTTTGTGCCTTTCCCGAAGAGATACAGTTAAAGAGGGTGGATTTGCCCACGTTAGGCAATCCTACTATTCCGCATTTCAATGACATTGCTTTTCTTTTTAAAAACTTGCAAAGATAGTAAAATTTATTCTTCTTTCGTTAGTGCCGATGATGAAGAGCACGTTTTGATGGTATTTTTTTTAGGTCTTTGACAATCTCATAAAGCGTGTCGGCAAAGAATGATTTGATGTGGAAAATCAAGTTTGATATTGAATATTATACATAAAATGTGTAAATTAGTACGGCGTTATGCACACATCAACGATGTCAGCAAAGTGACAGGATACACCCCTAAGGGAGAGAAGGATATCCGCCGTCTTCTGGAGCACAAGGATCTGGATGCCGTTGTCATTGCAACTCCGGACCACTGGCACGCACCGGCTGCAATCATGGCCATGCAGGCCGGCAAGCATGTATATCTGGAAAAACCTACCAGCCATAATCCGGCCGAAAACGAGATGCTCCTGAAGGCTGCCGCAAAATACCGCAGCGTTGTGCAGGCAGGCAACCAGCGTCGCAGCTGCAACAGCACACCATCGGAAGGAAACGGACTTGGCGTGGCATTCTATGGTGAGAAGGGGACCATGTTCTTCAGCGGTGGCAATGAATACAAGATTGTGGACCTCAAGGGAAATGTGATCAAAGAGGAGATAGGAGAACTCAAATTCGAACCGGGCAACCTGGTGAATCCGTGCGAGAAACTCTACAGCCGCCAGTACGAAAAAGGTTGGGAGATAAAATTATAAGATTCTTTATAATAATAAAAATTATAATTATATTCGCAAAAATTCTTTTTTATGAACAGATCCATCATCAACCCTTTTATTGTAACGGGCAAATATGTGTCTGCAGAGTATTTTTGCGATAGGGAGGCAGAGACTGCAGAACTTGTATCCAATATCGAAAACTGGCGCAATACCGTCCTGGTGTCCGAACGGCGTATGGGAAAATCCGGACTTATCAGTCACACCTTTGCATCGGGACGGATATGTGACAACTATGATACTTTCTTCATAGATATCTTTGATTCAACTTCGCTGGAGGATTTCGTGATTCTGCTGAGCAAGGAGATAGCGGGCAGGCTGCAGTCCCGTGAATCCCGTCTGTTGGAACGCTTCATTACGATTGTTAGCTCATTGAAATTGACTTTTTCGGTTGATTTGTTCACGGGATTTCCAACTGCCGACATCACTCTGGGAGAGTCGTTTGCGCCGGGCAAGACCCTGGAGCAGCTGTTCTTTTTCCTGGAATCCAACGATATTCCATGTGTTGTGGCCATAGATGAATTCCAGCAGATTGCAGAGTATCCGGACGGGAGCAAAGTTATTGCCCAGCTCCGTTCTCTGGTGCAGAGTTGCAAAAAGACCCGTTTCATTTTTGCCGGAAGCAACAGAAGGATGATGAACAAGATCTTCAACACCCCGTCTGAGCCGTTTTTCATGAGCTGCACTCCGTTGTATCTCGGAACTATTGATATATGCAAGTATGTGACTTTCTGTCAGGAATGGTTTGAGAACTTTGGCAAGCGTATCTCTGAAGAATGTGTGGTTAAAGCCTATGAGTTGTACGAAGGCCATACCTGGTATGTGCAGTATGTCATGAACCGTGTGTTTGAGATGACTCCGGAGGGGGCACTTGCGGATGCTGACGCGGTGGCCCCTGCAGTTGAACATATACTGGGCATTTTCGGCCAGACCTTTCAAGAAATGTTCCTCCAGCTTTCAGAAAAGCAGAGGGAATTGCTCAAGGCTGTTTCCAAAGAGGGATATGTATCCTCTCCAACATCGGTCGCCTTTATCAAGAAACACCGCCTGGCATCAGCCAGCGCCATCCAGGGAGCCCTGCGCCCTTTGATTGAAAACGAAACCCTTATCCATACGGACAAGGGATACCGCATAACTAACCGCTTCTATTCGCAGTGGCTTAAACTGAGGTATTGAAATGTCAATATCCTCAGGGAGGGCCTTCGTGTACTGAATTGCAAATCATCGGCGGGAACCGTCGATTACACTGGTGGAGGCAGTGTAAGACCTACTTCGGTAGGCAACCGCCTGCGAAGCCAGAAGCCCACAAATCTTTAGTTTGTGGGTAGTTCACTCGATTATGAGAGTGCTTGTTATGCTCTGCTGGCCATGGGCGAAAAGGCGGGCCTTGATAGTTGCCGGGCCATTTGCAGGCATGCCGTTTTCAAGCACGGGCGATGTTTCGCAAGGGGTGCTGCCGTCGGTGGTGTAGCGCACCACGTAATCCTTTACCGATGGGGCCACAAGGTACATCAGCCTGCCATCCTCCAGCTTCATGCCCACAGGAGGGATGCGGAAGCTTAGGCCGGCCGCCTGGAACTGCGGCATCTCATAGTCGCATATCTGGGCGTAGAAATCTTCGAACGCTGCATCTATGCCGTTCTTGAACTCCGGCTTTGTGTTCCATGCCCTTTCAAAGACAGGAAGGGCCTTCGGGAATACGGAATAGCTGAAGTGATGGAAGCTGCGCAGGGTTTCCGCCCAAAGCTGGGCCTGCACACCTATTATCTTATCGGCATTGCGGCCTGTTTTCAGGTCTTTGTATGGCAGAAGCATGAAGGCCTTGCGGCAATCTATGGCGCCTCCCCAGGTTGCACCGAATTCCTCCTTGGAATTCACATAGTGCATGTCCATATAGCAGTTGGTATAGTCGCAGAAAATAACGTTGTAGCCGTCATCGCAAAGCTTCTGCGTCCATTTTGCCGATCCCTTCCAGGAATTGGTGCCGTAACATGCGTCGGCAAGCATCTTGCGTGTGAGCTCGTCGTTGTTCATGGCAATCTCCTGCCAGCCGCCAATCTTGATGTTCCTGCTGTTACATATCTCCACCATGCGGCGCACGAAATAGGCTTTCAGCTGGCTGGTCTTCGTGTAGCCGTGCTCCTGCATGAACTTGCGTGCCTGCGGCGAAGCTGTCCACGCCCCGTCCGGAACCTCATCTCCGCCAAGGTGAACGCAGTCCATAACAAGGCCGGCCTCCTCATACATGGATTTCACATCGTCTATCACATGGGCCATGAACTTGTACAGGCCCTCGGACACCACGTTCATTGCGTTGTCCCTGTACTCCTGGGCCGAACAGTATACGCTGCGGTCATCGGGGTCGTGAAGTATCATTGAAGTGTCGCCTGTCCTTTCGGCATAGGCCTTCATCGAGACAATGGCGGCGCGCGCATGGCCAGGAGACTCTATTTCCGTGATCACCTTGATATGCTTCGCATCGGCATATTTCAGGAAATCTATGAATTCCTCCCTTGTATAGTATCCGTCCGATACAGAGCCCTCCTCGCCGGAAAGACCGCTGTATGAAGGCAGCAGGGCCTGGGATTCGTCGCCAATCTTGTGGAAGGCGCCAATCGATGTAAGCTCCGGGATGCCCTTTATTTCCAGACGCCAGCCCTCATCGTCTATCAGGTGGAACTGCAGTGTGTTAAGCTTGTATCTTTCCATCTGGTCCACAAACATCTTCATCTTGTCCATGCCTATGAAATTTCTGGAAACGTCTATCATCAGGCCGCGGTACTGCATGTCCGGCCAGTCTGTGATAACACAGTTCTGCACCTTCACGTCCTGCGGATTGCACACCTTTGCGTTCGCAAGCAGGTTCTTGAAACTGGTCATTGCATAATATGCTCCGTCGGCATCGCAGCTTTCAATCATTACGCCGCCGTCCAGGGTAAGCCTGTACCAGCCATGCACCTTCGCCGCATCCTGCTCAAGGGTAATGTACTCAACCTTCGCATCGGCATAGGTATAGCCTTCCTTAAGCTCTGTCTGCTTTGCCTGCGGTATAAGGTTCATAGGGCTGGAAGAGCCGGCTGTGCGGGCGGCATAATCGGCGTAGAAGCCCGGGGCGTCGTTAAGCGGCAGGAACCTGTATTCCACCTCCAGCTTTGTGGTGTTGCCCTGCGCATCCACAAGATAGAAACCCTCCGGCGCCCACGGGTGCATGCGCAGCGGCGGCATCACGTAACGTACGCAAAGGGTGTCGCGGCTTACGGTGTCCTTCGGCTCCAGACGATATGAAGGGCCGCAAACGTTAATTATCCTTCCTTCCGATTCCGGCGCCATCGTGAAATCGATGGGGATCATGGAGAAACTTACGGAATACTCCCCTTTCGGAGGGTTGTTCACAAGAATCGTATGATGCGCTTTCGCGTTGGAATCCCCTTCACCTTCAATGAATGTGATGGTGGTTGCTGCGGGGGTCTTCGGGTTTGCGCAGGCTACTATGGCAAAGCCCAGGAAAGAAAGAATGGACGCTGTCTTCATAATTATTGCATTAAAATGCAAAATTAACAAGATTATTTTATATTTTTATGAGTGTTAAGGATTTATAAATATTTCAAAAGATATGGAAAGAACACTTGTAATCATCAAACCGGGCGCCGTTCAGAGGGGCCTTATCGGTGAGGTAATCAGCCGATTCGAGAAAAAAGGCCTCAAACTTGTGGCCATGAAAATGTACAGCATGACAAAAGAGAAATGCGCCGAGCATTACGCCCACCTTCTGGACCGTCCATTCTATCCGGAGGTTGAGGCTTCAATGATGCGCGGCCCTGTTGTGCTCTGCTGCTGGGAAGGCTTCGAGGCTGTGGAGGTAGTACGCTCCATGACAGGCGTCACAAATTCACGTAAAGCCGCTCCGGGCACAATACGCGGAGATTTCGGCATGAGCGGCCAGGAGAACATCATCCACACTTCAGACTCCCCAGAGAACGCTGTTGTAGAGCTGGATCGTTTCTTCAGCAAAGAGGACTACTTCCCTCACGACAATAATAACCTGGACTTCCTTTACGCAGGTCACGAGAGGTAGTATCCCGCTACTCGCTGAAGGAATAAGGTCTGTCCCCTTTTTCAGAGCCGAAGCTCTTCTCGGCACGGTTTCCCATACGGAAATCTATGCTTCCGCCGCTGCGTAGCTGCTCGTGTGTGAAGAATGTCTTGCCGTATCTGCGTCCGTTAAGCTTCACGCCCTGAACAAACACATTCTCTTCGGAATTTTCCTCTGCCCGGATGTCCAGCTTTCGGCCGTCCGGGTAATTTATTGTAACTTTTTTGAAAAGAGGGCTTCCAAGAGCGTACTCTCCCGATGCAGGGCAGACAGGATAGAAACCAAGGGCGGAGAATACATACCATGCCGATGTCTGGCCGTTGTCCTCATCACCGCAATATCCGTCCGGCAGAGGGGTGTAGAACTTCTTCATCACTTCCCTCACCCTTGCCTGCGCCTTCCATGGCTGCAAACCCCAGTCATATAGATAAAGCATATGCTGGATAGGCTGGTTTCCATGGGCATAGTTACCCATGTTCATAATCTGCATCTCCCTTATCTCGTGTATGGTGAAACCATAGTAACTGTCGTCGAAATGAGGCGGCATCTCGAAAACCGAATCCAAAGTCCTCACGAACTCTTCCTCCCCGCCCATAAGGGAAATGAGGCCTGCGGGGTCGTGGAAAACGCTCCAGGTGTAATGCAGGGAATTGCCTTCCGTGAAATCCCCTCCCCACTTCAGGGCATTGAAGTCTGATGGGAAGCTGCCATCGCTGTTTCTTCCGGACATCAGCTTGTGCTGCGGATGGAAGAGATTCCTGTAGTTCATGGCAGCCTTGGCGTAAGGGGCAATTTCTTCCTCCGGCTTGCCAAGGGCTTTTCCCAGCTGGTATATGCACCAGTCGTCATAGGCATATTCAAGGGTGCGTGCGGCGTTTTCCCTTATTCCGGCATCGCAAGGCACATATCCAAGGGAATCGTAAAGCTCCCAGCCAAGCCTGCCGGTGGATGAAATCTCCGGATGCACGGCATGGGCGCCGTGAGTAACGGCCTCCCAAAGGCTTTCCACATCATATCCCCTTATACCTTTAAGATAGGCCTCAGCAACCACGGATGCCGAGTTGTTTCCAACCATGCATCCCCTGTGGCCCGGGCTGGACCATTCAGGAAGGAAACCGCTTTCCTTGTAGCTGTTTGCAAGACCCTCCTGCATCTTTGCAGCCTGTTCCGGGTAGAAGAGGTCCACAAGGGCAAAGAGGCTTCGGAAAGTGTCCCAGAAACCGGTGTCGGCAAACAAATAACCCTCGCAGATTTCCCCGTTATATACGCTGTAATGCCTGCGCCTTCCCTGGGCATCAACTTCCGAAAGGTCCCTTGGGAAAAGCAGGCTCCTGTACAGGCAGGAATAGAACACCCTTAGATTGTCTGTATCCGTATCCTGCACTGCTATTCTTGAAAGCATGGAATTCCATTTGTCCCTTCCCTGGGCAAGAAGCATATCGAAATTCTCGCTCCAGTCTTCCTTCCCTGCCTCAGTCTCTTTCAAGTTCAATTCCGCCTGCTCCAGACTGATGAATGACGATGCCACCCTTATGTTTACGGACTGGCCCTTTGATGTGGCAAGACCAAGCACCACACCTGAATGGAAAGACTGGCTTTCAACGGGCTCTGCGGCAGGAAGCTGGCATTTTTCCGCCTCACGGCCGTCCCTTACGATGGTGGCCGATGTGAAAGGGGTGTCGGACTCCAGCACGAAATAGTTTTTGAACCCCTCCGGTACGCCGCCTGAATTACGTGTTGAATATCCCACTAGCTTGGTTGGGGAAAGCAGCTTTACATATGAACCGTGATCGTACGCATCCACAACCAGCGATGAGACTTCGCTTTCCGGATATATTATCCTGAATGCGGCCGCCCTTTCCGTAGGAACCATTTCCGCATAGATGTCATGGTCTGCAAGGTATACGCCGTAATGATATGGCTTTGCCGTTTCCGCCTTGTGGGAGAACCAGCTTGCACGTTCCTGCTGGCCGAAACCCACCTTGCCGGATGTTGGCATGATACAGAACTGGCCATAATCGTTAATCCATGGCGATGGCTGATGCGTCTGCTTGAAACCCCTTATCTTATCGGCCGAATAGGTATATACCCAACCGTCTCCCATGTCGGCTGTCTGCGGTGTCCAGAAGTTCATGCCCCACGGCATTGCAATTGCCGGATAGGTGTTTCCTGTAGACAGGGAGAATTTGGACATTGTGCCTATCAGCGGGTTAACGTAATCAACAGGTTCAAGCCTTGTTTCTGTCTTGGCACAGGCAGAAATCACAACAACTGCGCAAAGCGCATGGAAAAATCTGGCGTAAAGTTTCATAGCTTTCGTATTTTCGAAAAAGGATGAACCCCATTCGAAGCTCATCCTTTCAATTATATATTCGGTATCTGTTAGAAGAATCTCTCGCGGTTGTCAACAGTGTTTGTAGACTCCATCATCGCAGGGAGAATCATCTGAGTTGTATACTGTGCTTTCTGTGCTGTGAGAGTCTTTGCATCCTGCTCTGTGTAGAAAGCTGCAGTATTGCGTGCTGTAACATTAACGATGTAAACACCAAGGATGCCTTTTACAGGACCTGTAACTACACCCTCTTTGGCACCGGCAATTGCGCCTGCAAGAGCGGGCTCCATCTGGCCTGCTGAAGCGAAACCAACTTTCTCACGAACTGTAATCTCCTGTCCGAGAGCCTCGGCAACCTGCTCCATGGTATTCAGACCTGCAATCTTTGCCTGAACATCGGCAAGGGTCTTCTCTGCAAGTTTCTGCTGGTAAAGAATGCCCTGGATGCGGCTTGCAGCTTCCTGAACAGTTGCATAACCCTCTTTGTGAGTATCTTTCACACCTACTACGAAAAGGTAGTTCTGGTTAACTGTGATTACGTTTGAAGCCTCGCCTTTCTTTGCATCGAACACCCAGCGGGTAATCTCTTTTGCGTGATCCACAGCGCTGTAACGTGCTGTAGCCTCTGTTACGCTAAGCGGACGGAGATATACGTTCTGCTCTTTGGCTGCTGCCTGAAGTTTCTCCAGGCTGCCTGCAGCTGCAGTTGCAAGAGTGTTGGCTTTTGAGTAGATCTCGTTCATGGTAGCCTTTGAAGGGATGGCTGTCTTCTGGAGGATGGCAACCTGCTTGCGTGGAAGCACGTTGTTCCTCTCTGTAACCATTACGATATGCTTGCCATACTGGGTTGTGAGGACAAATGGCTTGTTAAGCTCTGCAGTAAGAACAGACTCCATACCAGGAATCATCTGAGACTGTGACATAAGGCCTATCTCGCCTGCCTGGATACCCTCCTGAGGAGCCACTGCGAAGCTCTCAAGCGCATTGTTGAATTTTACTGCGCTTGCACCCATCTCGGCAAAAAGTTTGTCTATCTCCTCCTCGCTGCCAAGGATGTGGCTTACCTTCACATTGTCCGGAAGATTCTTGCTGTCCAGAACCTTTACGGCATAGAACTCGTCGCCTGATGTGTATACAGGAGATACACCTGCGTTATTGCCGAACACGAATGCATCAAGATCCTTGTTCACTGTTGCAAGCTCACCTGCCTTGTAGTAGTATGTGCTGTAGCTTCTGTCGGAGTTTCTCATGAGGAATGCCTTTACGTTGCTTGTAGTGGCAAACTCGTCATAAACATCCAGAAGAGCCTGGTTTGCGGCTGCGATGTCATCTGAAGAAGGTGTAACCTCGAACAGGGCATACTCAATCTCACGGTTGGCAACCTGTTTGTACTGCTCCTTGTGCTCTTTGTAATACTTCTTGATTTCTGAAGAAGAAACGTTGATTGTGCTGTCCAACTGGTATGGGAAAGGAACCTGTACAACCTGTGCGGTTGAAGAGGTGTTGTTTCCATCCATGAGGTCTTTAAGCTCCAGATCGTTGCAGATGAGTGCAGATGAGAACAGTGAACCGTACTTTGCGTAGAATCTCTGACGGTAAGTATTGTTCTGAACATAATCGATATACCTGCGCAGATTGCCAGTCTGGTCGCTGCCGGCATTCTGAACAAGGTTCACGAAATCCTGCTGCTGGCCAAGAATCTCTGCAAGCTCTTCCTTGCCAACCTCAATACCTGCCTTTGAAGCGTTCTTGAGGAAAAGGTTCTGGTCGATGAAATACTGCCATGCAGCATCACGAATCTGTTTGTGCTGCTCGTCGGTAGAAACAGTACCGCCAACAATCTCTGCGATGCTGGTCTGGTATTCTACCTGCTCCTGAAAATCTTTGTAAGGAACTTTTTTGCCATCAATCTTGCCTACTGCATATTTTGAAGATGTAGAGTTGATAGCAGATGAAAGTGAATTGAAATCCACGATGAATGAAAGCAGAGAGCCGGCAATCAGAAAAGTGATGATGCCGCCAACTACTTTCGAGCGAAGTGATTGAAGAACCGCCATAATATTTATAATTTTTATTCGTCTGGTTTTAAGGCTACGAATATAGGCATTTTTCGGCAATTAACCGCTATTTTTTAGGGAAAGGGCCTATAAAATTAACACTATCTATAACTACAGCCGTTGAATCGTTGTCTATAATCAGATAATTGTTGAAAACTCTGTGCAGCACCGTACTGCGTGCCCTCTGGTCCGATTCCATGCCGTAACCCTGCATCAAACCCTTGGGATCTATGATTCGCACATAACAATCCGTATAGATTTTCTCCTTGGTAGGATCCCAGTACAGGGTGTCTGTCTCCATGATCTGGTTGTTCACAAGGTTGCTTACCTTCACGTTTCCGTAGGCCATCCACAACTCCTCCTTTGTTCCGGTAACTGTTGTATGTCTGGCTCCGTCACCCTTTATCTCTGTCTCCAGCTTTCCGTCCTCGTCATAGGCATAGGCCGAAAAACCTTTCGGAAACAGATCCCAGGACAGGCTGTCGTTCTGGTATCTTTCCATAACTGCAGCCTCAACCCTCATTTTGAACTTACCCTTGTCTGTCTGCACTATATGCATGTCATCCACAACCTGCATGGGAGTATCCGCAGCGTGACCCTCACCTGTAGCCTTCAGTTTTCCATTACAGGAAATAACCACAAAGGCAACCGCCAAAAAGACGGTTGCTCTTGATAAACTGATATTTGGATTGATTGTCAAACTATCGTGTACGAACAGTTGTAGTTGCTCTCATGCCGCCACAAACAACGTCGTATGACTGGCCGTTCTGAAGGTCGTACATGAAGGCCTCGTTTGTTTCAGGATAATATGCAGAGCAGGTGTGAATCTGCTTGTTTGCATCCTCTGCAAGCTCCGGATCTGCTGCTTTTGCGCGGTTGAAGTTATCAACGGCAACCCAGTATTTAGAACGGCGCTCAATCTCGTCACCTGCGCAAGGAGTACCAACCCATGCCTGGCCGATGATCATATAGCATTTGCCTGCAAGACCGCTGTCAAGGCTGTGTGCACGGCCTGCTGCGTCAACTGCCTCTGCATAGCGTGCATTCTTCAGACAGAACACTGCCATCTCATAGTTGTACTGAGCCTTGGTGTATGCGTCAAGATCCTCGCTTGCAAGAGCCTCTTTCATATATTTCATAGCCTCGGCAACCTCTTTGTGGCTTGCGTGGAGTTTGAAGAGATAATATGCAGAGTTTGCTGAAGGATCCAGTTTGTGCATCTGTGTAACGGCTTTCAGGTAAAGGTCGTTATCTGTACAATCCTCTGCCTTTGCCATGAGGCGTACAATCTTGGTAACCTCTGCAACATCCTCTTTAGAATCCTCGTAACGCGGAGCGAAAAGCTGCTGGAGGTTCTCGCAAGAAGCAACACGGCTGTTGATGAAAGCGTTCTCCACTGTTGTGCGGAGATTGCGTGTATTCTGGGTTGTATCAACTTTCTGGATTACAGAGAAACCGTTTACAGCTGTATCGTAATCCTTGATAACCTGATCTACAGAAAGCTTGCCTGCCTGATAAAGGGCAACGGCTGCGTTCATCTGAGCAACATAGGTTACAGGAGCTGCATCGGTACCCTGTGCAGCGATAACCTCTGTGAGAATTGCATATGTCTTCTCAGGATCGTTCTTCAGATAGTTGTTCACATCACTGCTGAGTGCTGAATATGCTTTGTCGGCATATTTTGGATAGTACTGTGCACGGGCCTTGTGAAGAGATACGAGAGTATCAATCAAAGCATTGCGGTACTCAGGATTCTTTGCGTTCTGGCTGATGAGGATGCGATACATATCCGCACCATGGATGTAAAGATTCTGGCGGGTGCCCGGTTTACACAACTCATATGCCTTTCTCCAAGATGGAAGAGCTGCCATTTTTGCGTCTTTAGTTCCCTGTTTGTAGTACTCCTGATAATAAGAGAGATACAACATACACTCGTCAGCATCCTGTGCCGAAGCAATGAATGAAGATGCCATTAGGGCAATTGCTGCCACAAATAAGAATTTTAGCTTTTTCATGATATACTGTTATTATTTTTTAATCATACTTGTGCTTCATGAACCAGATGTCGTAGATATTGAAGCCTATGGAGAAATTTATGAATCTTTCCCTTACAAGACCATTCCTGGCGGAACCCTTCTGTCCAAGTTCCATTCCCAGACTTATACCGTTGGACCATCTGAATACAGGCAGAGTCAAACCCAGTGACAGGGCCATCGTAGGAACCGAATAACCCTTGTAGGTATAATAATCCGTCGAATAATAGAAACCGCCGCGATATGTTACCCTGCGCATATAGTATCGGATATCGTTCCTGTTCGGAGTGTATTCGAAACCAAGGTTGAAACTTTGCGATACCGCACCTGTAAAACCTTCCGAACTGAAACCCGGCTGATCCATTCCGGATTTTTTCCAGTCAGACCTGGTATAATCGAATTCCACCATCCAGGTATCGGTATGTTTGTATGAAACACCAACCGAAACCTCGCTTGGAATGCTAACCTTGTCCAGACTTATATCATTCACAAGACCCAGGGTATCAATGTAACTGCCCTGGATTGAATACCTTAGCTTTTCGGCACTGCCCCACAGTTTGCTTTTGATCTTGTATGTGGCTCCTACGGTAAGCCTGTCTCCCTTTATAGGTTGCTCGTACTGCACGCCGAATTTTCCGTTGATGCCCC
Source organism: Bacteroidales bacterium (assembly GCA_024401715.1). GTDB lineage: Bacteria > Bacteroidota > Bacteroidia > Bacteroidales > UBA932 > Cryptobacteroides. Next base: position 9,189 of record JAKSKO010000026.1, on the reverse strand, counting down.
TTATGGACATATTGGACTCGTCATAAACCGATGAAATGGATGATGAAGAGAACTCCCTTTCCGATAATTTCTGAAGCTGGCCGAATACATAATTCATCTGCGCACCCACCGATAATCTTTTCCAGAAGGTAACACCTGCACCAACATACATTTCATAGAGGGAACCGTTACCCTGATAGATATCATTAACCTTGCCGGTGTGTCCTATCACATCCGGGTCTTTTACCGGAGAGGTGAAATTGTATCCAAGGCCGCTCACAGGATTTATACCAACCATGAATGCCGATGATTTCCAGATAGGGAAACTCATCACGAAACTGTTGATATTGAATGTGTTGTCCACACTCTTGAGATCCCCCTGACGATAATATGCGTTTTCCTGTGTAAGGCTTACGTCCGCCATGAAAGCGAGGGTATCCCTGGCTGTTACCGCCGCCGGGTTCAGAGTGTTGATATATTTGGTATTTCTGTTTGCAACACCAACTCCACCCATGGATTGCGAATGTGCGGTTCCCCTGCGTGAGAGGCGTCCTATGCCAAATTTAGAGTAAGGAGAATAGCCTGTATTAGCTCCCCCGTCAGCGTATGCGTCAACACAAAACAGCGCTATGAAAAGCGCCATGACACAATATTTTACTGAAAACTTCATTCTTCTTCCGCTATTAAAGCCAATCCCATCAATACAAGGTTACAAACTACAAAGATGGAATTTTTAGTCCTTTTTGCAAAATAATTCGCATCTCCACCTGTAAAAACAATGATATTATCGGGATGTAAGGATATAAATCCCTCTATTTCAAAGATTATGCCCGAAACAACCCCGCTTATTATCGAACTCTCCAGTGAATGGCCTGTAACACCACATTCCTCGCTCTCCTTCAAAAGAGGAAGATTGCGCGCATACCTGCTTATACTTCTGAATCTGGTTGTGCTTCCCGGAGAAATGGTATTGCCGGCGTATGAACCGTCGGCATCAAGGAAAGTAGCGGTTATGGTTGTTCCCAAATCGAAAAGACTGCAACCCTTTCCCTTGAAAAGATGCCTTACCGCTATTATTGAAGCAACCGTATCCGGGGTGAGGTGCAGCGGAATATCCTTTCTGCCGGCAATTTCCATATTTTCCGGATCAAGAAGGATAAAACGCCCAGCACAGGCTTCCAGCTTGCTTTTTTCCTCTGATGTAAGCGCTCTCGCACTGGACACGGCAAGCACATCCGGATAGGTTCTGGATGCAAGTTCGCAAATGTATTCTATCTTTTTCTCTCCCTGATACCTGTATGTCTTGCCAAGGGTTGTTCCATCCGCAACAGCCACTTTAAGCACGGTATTTCCAAGGTCTGCAATAAGATTCATATCAGGCAAAGTTACAATTTAATCGTTTAATTTTGAAATCAATGAGTATGCCTGGCTTAAAGAATTCACATTTCTTGAAACCATGCGCAGGGTATTGTCTTTCATTTTCATTTCATAAAGTCCCGGATTGGCATTCACCCTGTCTATTATTGAAGTGAATTTCTTGCTGCGGAAATAAGGTGACATCTGGTTTGAAATGAAGAAGAAAATCATAATGCCGTTCTTGATTATGATTTTTTCAAAACCAAGCTTGCGGCCTATGCTGCGTATGCGCACAATGTCGAACAGGGCGTCCAGCTCTTTAGGGATGGGGCCGAACCTGTCCTCAAGATTAGCCCTGAGGCGCATAAGGGTCTTGTCGTCCGATGTATTCTCCAGTTCTTTGTAGATTCTTATCTTTTCCACCTGAATGTCTATGTAGTCCTCCGGGATAAGCGCAACGATATCGGTCTCTATGCTGCAATCCGTAAGAAATGCATCGTTCTGCGGGGTGTTGGTCTCGTTGAAGGCATCCACACCAAGTTCCTCCATCGCTTCGGCAAGTATCTTCTGATAGGTTTCCATACCCATATCGGTGATGAAACCGCTCTGCTCCGCACCAAGAAGATTGCCGGCGCCGCGTATGTCCAGATCCTGCATGGCAATGTTGAAACCGCTGCCAAGGTCGCTGAAAGCCTCTATGGCATGCAGCCTCTTGCGTGCATCGCTGCTTATGGAAGTGAGAGGTGGAACAATAAGATAACAGAAACCTTTCACCTTGCTTCTGCCCACACGGCCGCGCAGCTGATGAAGGTCGCTTAGGCCTATGTTCTGCGCCTGGTTTATTATGATGGTATTCGCATTGGGGATGTCCAGGCCGTTTTCAACAATGGTTGTACACAGCAGTAGGTCATACTCCCCTGCCATGAAATCCAGAATCTTGTTCTCCAGAGTTTTGGAATCCATCTGGCCGTGAGCCATACATATGCTTATATCCGGCATAAGGCGATGGAGAATCTCATAGATGCTTTCAAGTTCCTCCACCCTGTTGTGGATGAAGAACACCTGGCCTCCGCGCCTCAACTCGTAATTTATTATGGATTTTATCTCGTCCTTGTTGAAAAGCATTATCTCTGTCTGCACAGGCACCCTGTTAGGCGGCGGAGTATTTATGATACTGAGGTCCCTTGCGCCCAGCAGCGAAAACTGCAGCGTACGCGGAATAGGGGTTGCAGTTAGCGTAAGCGTGTCCACAGATGCCTTCATCTGGCGCAACTTCTCCTTTGCCGATACGCCGAATTTCTGCTCCTCATCAATTATCAGCAGGCCCAAATCCTTGAATTTAAAGCTGTCACCTATGAGTTTGTGGGTGCCTATGATGATGTCTATCTTTCCTTCGGCAAGCCTCTGCTGTATATCCTTAACCTCCTTTGCTGTTTTCAGACGGCTTGCAAATTCCACCGTACACGGGAAATTCTCCAGCCTGCGGCTGAAAGTTTTGAAATGCTGAAGGCAAAGTATGGTTGTGGGCACCAGAACAGCCACCTGCTTTCCGTCACACACAGCCTTGAATGCCGCACGCACGGCAATTTCCGTTTTTCCGAAGCCCACATCGCCGCAGATGAGCCTGTCCATCGGACAGATATCTTCCATATCCCGCTTAACGGCTTCATTCGCCCTCTCCTGATCCGGAGTATCCTCCCACTCGAAAGAAGATTCCAGTTCGTCTTGCAGATAGGAATCGAAAGAAAAAGAGAAACCGCGTGAGGATTTCCTTTTGGCATAAAGCTGGATAAGTTCCTTTGCAATATCCTTAACCTTCTTTTTTGTGCTGGCCTTCAGATTCTGCCAGGTCTTGCTTCCAAGTTTTGTTATCTTCGGAGCTTCGCCGTCCTTGCTTCGGAATTTGCTTATCTTATGGAGGGAATGTACGGAAATGAACACCACGTCATTATCCTTGTACTGGAGTTTTACAACCTCGTGATACCTTCCCTTGTCATCCCTCATGCGTACAAGACCGCCGAAAATTCCTATTCCCAGGTCTATGTGCACTATATAGTCCCCTACATTGAATGAGGAAAGGTCGTTAACGGTAAGCTGCTCTGTCTTATCCACTGTGCGTCGCAGGCTTACGCGGTGGAAGCGATCGAAAATCTCATGATCCGAATAACAGCAAACCTTGTTTTCATAATCTATGAAACCGTTGTGTATATTCTTCCCTTCAACAAATTCCGGCACTATGCCTCCGTTTTCCGAAAGTATGGCACGCAGCCTTTCTATCTGCTGGCGCTTCTCGGCATAGATGTAAACCTTGAACCCCTCGTTGTATTTGCGGCGTATGTCTTCCGTAAGAATCTCGAAGTTCTTGTTGAAAACCGGCTGGGCTTTGATACTGAATTGTATGCTTTCCACATTCAGACCAAGAGGAATGTCAAGAAAAACTCTCCTGTACTTCTGGGTGCAGGAGAAGAATTCCCTATCCTTGTACATATCCGAAGAATCCAGCCACAAAAGTGAATCCTTCGGAATTATAGTGAAAAGAGATTCTCTGGAATCCGAACTCTCAACGCCCAGGTTCCTGATTATATCCACAGAATCCACCTGCTCTTTGGAAAGCTGGGTGTTGGCGTCAAAGATATTTATCCTGTCCACCTCATCCCCGAAGAAAGAAATTCGGTAAGGAAAATTATTGTCGTAAGAGAATATGTCTATTATACCTCCCCTTAGGGAAAACTGGCCCGGAGCCGAAACGAAATCCACCCTTTCAAAACCGCTTTCACAAAGAATCTGGGAAACATCGGCATGGGAGGCCTCATCACCAACCTTGAAGGAAAGCAGAGGCTTGGCTTTTTTAAGGCCTGAAGGTATTCCCTCCTCTATCGCTTCGGGATAAGTTACAATATAAACAGCTTTCTCTTTCTTATAAAGGCTTATCTCCGATATAGCTGCCGTCCTTTGAACTGCGGCTATATCCTTGAAATTACTTTTCTGAAGATTCACGGCCGAATCCGGCAGAAAGAAAACACTGTCCCCTTCGGTGAAATTATAAAGGTCCGATGCACAGTATTCGGCCGCATCTCTATTCGGTAAAACAATGAAATTCAGCCTTTTATCTTTAATACTTGCTACTATGTTCCAGCGCGCGGACAAATAAAGCCCGGAACAATACGTATCCATATTGTTCTTCAATGCTTCATTCAGAGCGCCTAGAGATTTTGTACTTATTAACATCCGGCGTTTATTTGTTGTTGAAAACTGTTGATAAGTTGTTAATTGCAGTTAAAAGCTCTTTCTACTGTCACGAATGGCTTTGATGCAAATAAAGTTTTTAATTCTTATAAACCTTTTATCAAATGGTTTTCAACATTTATTATTCCGCTAAAATTTTGATAATCAATATGGTTTTAAAGTTATCAACATTTCAACAGCGGATAAACCATAAACAAAAAATAAAAAATAAGGTTATATTTGTATTTGTAATTTTTGCTAGAGATGAACGAAAACTTCGATCCCAGAAAAATAAGCTCCGACAAAGATAGCGAAATGGATGGAATTATACGTCCGCAGGAGCTTGAAGATTTCACAGGACAGGAAAAAATAGTAACAAACCTGAAAATTTTCATCCAGGCCGCCAAACTAAGGGGCGAATCTCTGGACCATGTTCTTTTTCACGGCCCTCCGGGTCTTGGAAAGACAACTCTTGCGCATATCATTGCAAATGAGTTGGGAGTGAACATGAAAATAACTTCTGGACCGGTTCTGGACAAGCCGGGAGATCTGGCCGGCCTTCTCACTTCGCTGGAAGAAGGAGATGTGCTTTTCATTGATGAGATACACCGTCTGTCGCCGGAAGTGGAGGAATACCTGTACTCTGCAATGGAAGACTATGTTATTGATATAATGATTGATAAGGGCCCTGGAGCAAGAAGTGTGAGGATAGATCTTTCGCACTTCACCCTTGTTGGTGCAACAACCAGAAGCGGCCTTCTTACCGCACCTCTGCGCGCCAGATTCGGCATAACCTGCGCATTGGAGTATTACGACACTGAATTCCTTAAGAAAATCATAAAGAGAAGCGCAGGTATTCTGAAGGTGGATATTTCCGATGATGCGGCTCTGGAGATAGCCCTTCGTTCAAGGGGAACACCTCGTATTGCCAATTCCCTGCTGCGAAGGGTGAGGGATTTCGCCCAGGTTCTTGGTAACGGTTCAATTGATGTTAAAATTGCCAATTATGCGCTTGACGCCCTCAATATAGACAAGCGCGGTCTTGATGCAATAGACAATAAAATTCTGAAGACCATCATAACCAAATTCAAGGGCGGCCCGGTTGGTGCAAACACCATTGCAACCTCAATCAGCGAGGATCAGGGAACTCTGGAAGAGGTGTATGAGCCTTTCCTTATCAAGGAGGGTTTCCTTGTGCGCACGCCTCGCGGAAGGGAGGTTACGGAACTTGCGTACAGGCATCTTGGTATAGACAGGTTTAATTTTGATGAAAGCAAGTTGTTTTAATTGCTCTTTTCCTTAAAAATTCGTAAAATTGTAGACTGAAATTTAATATTCTAGAATATGGCCGACAAATTAATTTCAAAAATCCCAGAGGGACCTTTGGCAGAGAAGTGGACAAACCACAAAGCTCACATCAAAGTAGTTAGCCCTGGTAACAAGAGAAAAATGGAAGTTATTGTAATCGGTACCGGTCTTGGCGGTGCTTCTGCAGCAGCCTCTCTCGGTGAGCTCGGTTACAATGTTAAGGTTTTCTGCATCAGCGATTCACCTCGTCGTGCACACTCTATCGCAGCACAGGGTGGTATCAATGCAGCTAAAAACTATCAGAACGACAATGATAGCATCTATCGTCTGTTCTACGACACAATTAAAGGTGGTGACTACCGCAGCCGTGAAGCAAACGTATACCGTCTGGCTGAGGTAAGTAATAATATCATCGACCAGTGTGTTGCACAGGGTGTTCCTTTCGCACGCGAGTACGGCGGACTTCTTGCTAACCGTTCTTTTGGCGGTGCACAGGTATCCCGTACATTCTATGCCCGCGGTCAAACCGGTCAGCAGCTTCTTCTTGGTGCATATGCAGCGCTCAACCGTCAGATTGCAGCCGGTACCGTAAAGAGCTATCCGCGTTACGAGATGCTGGACCTCGTACTTATCAAAGGCGAGGCTAAAGGTATCATCGCACGTAACCTCTGCACCGGTAAGATAGAGCGTTTCGGTGCACATGCAGTTGTTCTTGCAACAGGCGGTTACGGCAACACATATTTCCTTTCTACAAACGCAATGAACTCTAACGGTTCTGCAGCAATGCAGGCATACCGTAAAGGTGCATATTTCGCAAACCCTTGTTTCGCACAGATCCACCCTACATGTATCCCAGTTCACGGAGAGCAGCAGAGTAAGCTTACCCTGATGTCAGAGTCTCTCCGTAACGACGGTCGTATCTGGGTTCCTAAGAAACTTGAGGATGTTGCAAAACTTCGCAAAGGTGAAATCAAACCTTCAATGATTGCGGAGGAGGATCGTGACTACTATCTGGAGCGCCGCTACCCTGCTTTCGGTAACCTCGTGCCTCGTGACGTTGCATCACGTGCAGCAAAAGAGCGTTGCGACAAAGGCTTCGGCGTTAACGAGACAGGCCTTGCAGTATTCCTTGATTTCCGCACTGCAATAGAGCGCCTTGGTGAGGATGTTATCCGTGCACGTTACGGCAACCTCTTCCAGATGTATGAGAAAATCACCAACGTGAACCCATACAAGGAGCCTATGATGATCTTCCCTGCCATCCACTATACAATGGGCGGTCTCTGGGTGGACTACAACCTCCAGACAACTATCCCTGGTCTTTATGCTATCGGTGAGGCAAACTTCTCCGATCACGGCGGAAACCGTCTTGGTGCCTCTGCATTGATGCAGGGTCTTGCCGACGGTTACTTCGTTCTCCCATACACTATAGGTGATTATCTTGCAGGCAAGTTCAAAGAGCCTAAGACTGATATCAACGCACCTGAGTTCGAAGAGGCAGAGAAAGCCGTTAAGGACCGTCTCAACAAGATTCTTTCAATCAAGGGTAAGAGAAGTGTGGATAATATCCATAAGGAACTCGGCCATATCATGTGGGAGTATGTTGGTATGGCACGTAACGAGGAAGGCCTCAAGAAAGCCATTCAGCTTATCAAAGATCTCAAGAAAGAGTTCTGGTCAAATGTATACGTAGCCGGCGATCCTAACACATTCAACCAGGAGGTTGAGAAGGCAACACGTCTTGCAGACTTCCTTGAGATTGGAGAGCTTATGGCTTATGACGCACTTAACCGTAGAGAGTCTTGTGGTGGTCACTTCCGCGAGGAAATGCAGACCGAAGAAGGTGAGACCAAGCGTGACGATGCAAACTACATGTATGTAGCTGCTTGGGAGTACAAGGGTGACGGCGTAGAGCCAGAGCTTCACAAAGAGCCTCTCAACTACGAGAACATCCAGGTTGTAACACGTAACTATAAAGACTAATTCATTATGGATAAGATACTTAAAGAATTGACCATCAAAGTATGGCGTCAGAATGGACCTAAAGATAAAGGTCACTTTGAGACCTATAAGGTTCACAATATTTCACAGGGATCTTCATTCCTAGAGATGCTTGATATTCTTAATGAGCAGCTTATCCAGGAAGGCATAGACCCTGTAGCAGTTGAAAAAGGCTGCAAGAGCAGCGGTCCTATCTCTTTCGACCACGATTGCCGTGAGGGTATTTGCGGTGCTTGTTCACTCTATATCGACGGCCGTGCACATGGTCCCGATGATGAGGTTACAACCTGCCAGCTTCACATGCGCAAATTCAACGAGGGTGACACTATCACCATCGAGCCTTGGCGCAGCAGCGGCTTCCCTGTAATCAAAGATCTTGTTGTTGACCGTGGTGCTTTCGACAAAATCCTTCAGGCAGGCGGTTATGTTTCAGTAAACACAGGCGGTGTTCCTGATGCAAATGCAATTGCAATTCCTAAACCTGATGCTGACGAGAGCATGGATGCTGCAGCATGTATCGGTTGCGGTGCCTGCGTTGCAACTTGTAAGAACGGTTCTGCCATGCTGTTCGTTGCTGCACGTGTTTCTTCACTTGCACTGCTTCCACAGGGTAAGGTTGAGGCTGCACGCCGTGCAAAGGCAATGGTTGCCAAAATGGATGAGCTTGGCTTCGGTGCATGTACAAACACACGTGCATGTGAGATGGAATGTCCAAAACACATCACTGTCAACCATATTGCTCGCCTGAACAGGGAGTTCCTGAAAGCTAAATTCCAGGACTAATCCAAGGTTTACTATAATGAAAAAGAGGCCCTGAGGCCTCTTTTTTTAGTATAAGAAGTTATCAAATGGGTATCGGCCGGCATGGATTTCGGCCACCATCTTATAAAGATCGGAACGGAGTTTATCTATTCCGATCTTTTCTTTTGCGCTTATGAAAATACATGGAGTGTTTTCTTTTGCAATCCAGCTGTTCTTGAACTCGTCAAGTGTGTAGTTTTTCACTGTTTTCGGGCTCAGAGAGAACTCGTCATAAGGTTCGTAGGTATAATTGTCAATTTTGTTGAAAACGATGAATACGGGCTTGTTTACGGCCTTTATATCCTGAAGTGTCTGGTTGACCACACGCAGTTGGTCTTCAAAGTTAGGATGTGATATATCCACTACATGCATAAGAATATCGGCTTCCCTAACCTCATCAAGTGTACTTTTGAATGCTTCCACCAGCTGGGTTGGCAATTTTCTTATGAATCCTACCGTATCGGACAGCAGGAAGGAGCGGGGCTCCACAGGGATATTGCTCTCCTGGGTGGGGCCATA
>JAKSKO010000025.1 GCA_024401715.1 Bacteroidales bacterium | reverse complement strand
GACAGTAAGAGATGTCAATATTATCACCACCGCGAGAAAAATGTATGCGGCCAGGTTCAACGCTTGTAATCTATCCATCTTATTTATAATCAAAATATTATATCACGCTATCTGCAGAAGTTCCAGGGTAAATATCAATGTACTGTGGGCAGGAATGCCTTCAACACGGGCAGATCCGTAACCGAGTTCCGCAGGTATTGTCAGTTCCCACCTGTCTCCCACTTTCATGCGGGTCAATGCAATCTGCCAGCCTTCTATGAGTTCACGCACGCGGAAAGGATAAGGCATCGCGTCATTCTCGTTGCTGTCAAAGCAGCTGCCGTCAATCAGGTGTCCACTGTATCGGCACACAACAATGCTGGAGAGGCTGGCCGTACGCTCTCCCGAACCATTGGCAAGGCGTTTTACAAGCACGCCGCCGATATTCTCCACACCCGGTTCCTGAGCCTTGAGAGCCAGATACTCTTTGTTAACTTCTTTATATTGTGTCTTATTCATCGTCCTGATTCTTTGAAATTGTTTCTTTGAGAAACTTCTCAGCATTTTCCAAAGCGTCATGCGCACGTTCCAGTTTTGCCGAGAATGGGTAATCCTCCTTGAGCTGAAGATCATGAATCTCGCGTCGCGCATCATCCAGCCTGTGCAGGATGCGTCTGACGGTATCTTGTGCAAGTGTATCCATAACGCAATTTTACGAAAAAATGTTGATGAGAACAAACACCGGCAAAAATTCGTATCTTTGTAGAAAACTACATAAAGCCCGCACATCATGATAGAAGAAATGCTCCAATTCAACAAACGTTTCGTTGAGAACAAGGAATACGAGAATTACGCCACAAGCAAATATCCGGACAAGAAAATTGCCATCCTCACCTGCATGGACACGCGTCTGGTAACTCTTCTGCCTGCAGCCCTTGGAATAAAGAACGGCGATGTAAAGCTGATAAAAAACGCCGGAGCAGTAGTCACAAACCCTTTCGACAGCACCATACGCAGCCTTCTGGTTGCCATTTACGAGCTTGGTGTAAATGAAATCATGATCATCGGTCACACAGGTTGCGGCGTTCAGGCTATGGATTCGGCCGAAATGCTGCACCTGATGAAGGAGCGCGGCATAGACGAAGAGCACATCAGCCTGATGCGCCACTGCGGCATAGACCTGGACAAATGGTTGCACGGCTTCGACGACACCCCATCGGCCATCCTTGAAACCGTAGACCTCATAAGCAATCATCCGCTTGTGCCTAAGGACGTTGTGGTTAAAGGCTATATCATGGACTCCACCACAGGCGAACTCACCCGCATAGAATAGTAAGCGGCACCCCAAGACACTAAAACACGAACAGAATGTTGAACATCAAACCCCGCAAAGTCCTTTTTGTCTGCCACGGCAACATCTGCCGCTCTCCCATGGCCGAATTCATTTTCAAGGCCCTGGTGAAGGCATATCATGCCGATGAACTGTTTTACGCCGAATCGGCAGCCGTAAGCACGGAAGAGATAGGCAGCGGCATATATCCGCCTGCCAAACGCTGCCTCAGCAGCCATGGAATAATCTACGATCCGGGGAAAACCGCCCGACAGGTTACAAGAAAGGACTATGAGGAGTACGATGACATCATATGCATGGACGCTTCAAACCTGCGCCTCATAAAACGGATAATCCCCGATGACCCGCAGCACAAGATAAAACTCCTGATGACCTTCGCCGGCAAAAGCCGCGACGTTGCAGACCCCTGGTACACAGGAGATTTCGAAACCACCTTCCAGGACTGCCTTTCCGGCTGCGAGGCCTACCTTGCAACTACCCTCAAATTGAAATAGCCTCCCGAAAGGCTATTTTTTCATGAACGCAAGCCACAGCAGGAAAACAACGTTCATCATAAGCGCATACACGATTGCAGGTATCGCAATCACCGCATCATTGAACACGAACGGGCTGCTAGCAACCGCAATGGCCTGTGCTGCATTCTGCATTCCCACTTCCACCATGATGGTGCGTCGCTGTGCCTGCTGGAGACGGAACACCATGCAGAGGACGAAAGCAAGCAGGATGGCCGAAAGCAGCAGCGCCGTAGTGCTTGCACCCAGCAGGGCGAAATATTCAATTATAACCGCCCTGTTCCCCACAAAGAAAAGGCCTGCCAGCAGCATCAACGCAGGAAACGCCAGTTTTGAAAGCACTGCGGATATCTTCTGCGCAGCCCCGTGCCAATAACGACGGATAAATATACCTATGATAATAGGCAGCAGCATTGTAACAAGGTTTTGCACCAGCAGGTTTCCAACCGGGAGCGTAATGTTCACGCTTTTGCCGAAATAGGCCGATACCCATTGCATCAGCACAGGCATGGTGAACAGTGTGATTATGCTGCTGATGGCCGTGAGTGAAACACTTAGGGCCACATCGCCCTTCATCAGTTTTGAAAACACGTTGGACGAACTTCCACCCGGGCAGCATGCTATAAGCATAAGTCCTATGGCAAAGCGCGGATCCAGCCCGATGGCCATGCAAAGGCACAGGGCAATGGCCGGAAGAAACACCAGCTGGCCCAGCATACCGGCAAGCACGGCTTTGGGTTTCTGGAAAACAAGAAGGAAATCCTTGCCCTCCAGCGACAGTCCAAGGTCGAACATCAACAGGGCAAGTATGGGAATCACAATCAAAATACTGTTCATTATCCAAGTTTCGTTAAAACATCGGCAAAGTTATCAAAATCAAAAGTGGATAACAAGAAATAATATTATCTTTGCAGGACGGAATTTACAAATTTATGGAGATCAGGAAAACAAATATGGAAGACTGGGTACTCTTCGGCGGCGGTGCCGTTGGAGAATCCTATTATAATAAGGAAAACCCTAATATCATTCTCAAATTCAATGTGGACGAAAACCAGAACGAGGAGATGCTTTCAGAGCTGGAGACATCGCAAATCGTCTGGGAAATGGGTCTTCCCACCCCTAAGCCGGGTGAGGCGCTCACAGACGGAAAACGCGTGGGAGCAACTTTCACCCGCATGCAGGACAAGGTTTCATATGCCAGGGCGCTTGGCCAGCATCCGGACAGGGTTAAGGAATATGCGCACGATTTTGCACAGATTGTGAAGCTGATGCACGGCACAAACGGCAACAACGGCAGGCTGCGCAACGTGAAGGATCACTACAAAAACATCATAAACAAGAACCCTTTCCATAGCGACGATTTCAAAAGGAAGGCCATCAAGATTCTGGAAAGTCTGCCGGACGGCAACAGCTGCCTGCACGGAGACCTTCACTGCGGCAATGTCATAATTGCAGAAGGCAAAAGCTGGCTGATAGACCTTGGAAACTTCTGCTACGGCTATTTCATGTTCGACCTTGCCATGACCTATATCGTAAGCGTTTTCGGAAGGTCCAATCCGGCATTCCATCAGGAGGTTTTCCACCACACTGCCGAAACAGAGCATGAATTCTGGCAGGCCTTCGCAAAAGAATACTTCGGACCGGATGTAGACATAGAGAAACTGCAGGAAGACCTCACGCCGTACATTGCAATGCGCCAGTTTGCAATGGAGCTGGACAAGAACGAGCCTATCCCCGTCCACTTGGGAGAGAAGGCATTCAATTACGTAGAATCCTACGAGGGCTAAACAGCGCAAGACACAGTGAAAAAATTCCAAAAGCCGGGAGACATACTGCTGGGGAACCTCTGTTGTTTCCTGGCTTATTTCATCTTCGGTTTCAACATCGTATTCTGCAAGAACATTGCGGATGCGCAGGTGGTAAGTCCCATCGCCCTTTTCTGCATGCGTTCCATAGGAGCGCTTGTTCTTTTCTGCATGGCGTCCGGAATAAGCCGCATTGCTTCCAGAACGCACGGATACAGGCCCGACGGGAAAACCATGATTGAAAGCAAAGACCTCTGGAAGATTGCCGTAGCCTCTTTCTTCGGTCTTTTCCTAACCCAGCTCTCCTTTCTGAAGGCTGTAACCATGACAACCGCAGTGGACGTATCCATCCTAAGCGTCCTCTCCCCCATCATGACCATGATAGTTGCCGCCCTTTTCCTGAAGGACAGGATAACCCTGAAGGGCGTTGCCGGCCTGGCAATAAGCGTCTGCGGCGTAATGTTTCTAATCCTGAACACCGTCAGGGCCGCATCGGACGTAACGCAGACATCAATCTGGGGTATAGCGCTGATGATTGTGAACACCCTAAGCTTCGCGCTTTATGTGGGAATCTTCAAACCGCTGATACAGAAATACAACGTAGCGGTTTTCATGAAGTGGATGTTCCTTTTTTCCACCCTCTTCGCCCTGCCTTTCGGCATAAAGGACCTGTTGCACACCGATTACGCAGCCATCAGCACTTCAATAGCCCTGCAGATTCTGTACGTTGTTGTTTTCGCAACCTTCGTCTCCTATTTCCTTATCCCGATAGGCCAGAAACGCATTAAACCGGTTGTCGTGTGCATGTACTCCTATCTCCAGCCGATAATGGCAATGGCCATAAGCCTTGCCGCCGGAATGGACACCATGACATGGGCCAAAGCGGCCGCCTGCGTCCTTGTTTTCGCAGGTGTGGGAATCGTTAATTTTTCAAGGAATTAGTATTTCTCCGGCCGATGGAACACGCCGGACCGGGCCGAAACTATTCTGCAGGGCTTTCAACCTTTGGGCTGTCCAGCAGTTTCTTGTACATCTCGCGGCATATCCACGCATCTGTGGCTGCATAGATTTTCTGGGCATCGGAAAGTTTCGGCGCTTCCCAATTGCTAAGCTGCTGGGTCTTTGAAATGCGCTTGCCCATTACGATGGCAGTCATTTTCTTCACGCTTTTGTCCTGGATACCCCACTGGGAGCAGATTTTCTGCAGATCCACGAAACCGTCGGCCTTGAAAGGATAGATTTTCTGCAGTCCGCGGATGTCATCCTGCACGGCTGCACCAATCTTAAGAATTTTCGGATTGGCAAGTATTTCGGCCAGACTCTCCTCCATTCCCATTTTGAAGAGGCGGAACAGGAATGCCCTGCGGCCGCTTGAAAGCTGCAACAGAGCCACACCCTTCTGCGGAGCTCCGGGAGTGAATACGGGACGCGTTTCGGTATCGAAACCTATTACGCTGTGCCTGCGCAGATACCTCACCGCCCTCTGATATTCCGGGCCGAACTCATCAATGACATAAATCTTGCCCTCGAACAATGTCAGGGGCATTCTGCTTATCTCTTCGGCCGTAACGCTTGGTGCGTACTCTTTTTTACTTAGGTGAAACATTGGCACAAAGTTACAAAAAATTTACTAAATTTGCAGACACTGTGTACAGAATGTATCAGACATATAATATTATGAAAAACACAATCCTTTCAATCGCAGCACTTTGCGTTTCATTCGCAGCATTTGCGCAGACAACCCCTGCAACTCCAGAGGCACCGGAGTACCAGTTCACAACCGTTAAAGAGGCTCCAATCAGCCCAATCAAGAACCAGTACCGCAGCGGTACATGCTGGTGCTTCAGTTCAATCAGCTTCCTGGAGAGCGAGCTTCTCCGTACCCAGAAGAAGACCTATGACCTCTCTGAAATGTGGGTTGTAAGCCACGCGTACAGCGACCGCGCAACAAAATATGTCCGCATGGACGGCAAAATGGGCTTCGCACAGGGCAGCGGTTTCGGCGACGTTATGTCCGTAATCAAGAAATACGGCATCGTGCCTCAGGATGTATATTCAGGCCAGCAGTACGGCAGCGAGCTTCCGGAGATAGGAGAGCTTGACGCTGTTCTGAAAGCATATGTGGACGCTATCGTAAAGAACCCTAACCGCGTTCTCACCACTGCATGGAAGAAAGGCTTCGACGCTGTTCTCCAGGCTTATATGGGCGAGTGGCCATCAGAGTTCAAGGCAGAGGGCAAATCATTCACCCCTGCAACATACCGCGACGAGCAGCTCAAGCTGAACGTTAAGGACTACGTGAATATCTGCTCTTTCGCTGCAGAGCCTTGGTACGAGGAGTGCCCTATCGAGGTTTGCGACAACTGGCGCAACGCCAACGGCTATAACGTTCCTCTTGCCGATATGATGAGAATCCTCTATAACGCATGTGACAACGGCTACACAGTTCTCTGGGGCGGTGACGTATCAGAGAAAGGCTTCACACGCAACGGTATCGCAATTGTGGAGAAACCTGCCGAGACAGCAAAACCTGCAGCCGGCAGCGACCAGGAGCACTGGGTGGGCAAAGACAACAGCAAGCCTGAAGAGGCAAAGGCTGCAACCCTTCCACAGGAGCTTACCGAAATCACCGACGAGATGCGTCAGGAGGCTTACGACCGCAAGAAAACCACCGATGATCATGGCATGCACATCTACGGCTATGCCACAGACCAGAACGGTACCAAATATTTTATGGTGAAGAACTCTTGGGGTGAGACCGGCAAATACAAAGGTATCTGGTACATGTCCGATTCCTTCATTGCCTACAAGACTCTCAACTTCCTTGTACACAAAGACGCACTTCCAAAAGATCTTCGCAAGAAACTTGGAATCAACTAATGATCAAAATCACTAAATTCATACCGGACACTATCACTTCCATGAATCTCACCTGTGGGGTTCTGGGAGTGATATCCTGCACGGTATTTCACAGAATGGACATTGCCTTCTATCTTATGCTGGCAGGTGCAGTCTGTGATTTTTGCGATGGCCTAAGCGCACGCGCACTGGATGCATATTCACCCCTTGGCAAAGAGCTGGACTCCCTTGCAGACCTCATTTCCTTCGGCCTGCTGCCTTCCATCATGCTTTTCATGACCCTGTTCCTGGAATTCGGGCCGCAGCAGTGGCAGGTGTGGGTTCCGCTTGTCATTGCGGTATTCTCCGGCGTACGCTTGGCAAAATTCAACACCGATGAACGTCAGACCAGCAGTTTCATAGGTCTTGCCACCCCTGCGTGCGCAATGATCTGCGGCTCACTGTCATACAACATGTGCGTATGTCCGGATTCCGCATTAAGCCTGGCCTGCAACAACCTGTGGGTGATTCCTGCAATGAGCATAGCCCTGTCCCTGCTTCTTGTAAGCGAGATACCTATGTTCAGCATGAAAATCCACAAAGGCGAAAGCATGAACCTTGCCATGAAGCTTAGGCTCATATTCGCCGGAGCTGTTATATTTTCTGCAGTCATGGTTGCGGTTGCCGGCCTCAACTGGTCCATCTGCGTGTTGTTCTCTTTCATCGCATACATCATAATCAATATAATCTGCGCCATATTCGTGCGCGAGAAATAGAAACAGCAGTAGACAATATGGCAGAAGAGCTTATCAGGAATACAGCAGCCCAGGACTATAACGAAGATAACATACGCACTCTGGAAGGCATGGAGCACATCCGCCAGAGGCCTGGTATGTACATAGGCCAGCTTGGAAACGGAGAGCACACCGCAGACGGAATCTACGTCCTGCTGAAGGAGGTTGTGGACAACAGTATAGACGAGTTCCGCATGCACGCCGGCAAGCAGATAAACATCACCGTCACGGAGTCTTCCGTAACAGTGCGCGACTTCGGCCGCGGTATTCCTCTGGGAAAGGTTGTGGCAGTGTCCAGCATCCTTAACACCGGTGGTAAGTTCGACGACAAGGCCTTCGTAAAGAGCGTGGGTATGAACGGCGTCGGCATCAAGGCCACAAACGCCCTCAGCGTGGATTTCTTCATAGAGTCCTATCGTGACGGCAAGGCCTCGTTCGCCCGATACCGCCGCGGCAAGATACTGGAAGAAGGCCAGAGGGAGGCACCCAAAGAGAAAAACGGCACATACGTGGAGTTCACTCCGGACCCGCTTATGTTCGTGGGATATCACTATCGCATGGACCTTGTGCAGGCCATGATAAAGAACTATTCTTATCTGAACAAAGGTCTTGCACTCAATTTCAACGGAGAAACTTTCAAGAGCGAGAACGGTTTGCTGGATCTGGTTAACGATTCCCTCACCGAGGCTCCGCTCTACCCGCCAATCCACATAGAGAGTGAAGACATAGAGATTGTTTTCACCCATGGCAACAAAGACAACGAAGACATTTCATCTTTCGTGAACGGCCAGTTCACACGCGACGGCGGAACACATCTTGCCGCCTTCCGTGAGGCTGTTGCCCGTACACTGAAGGAATTCTACAAGAAAGACTATGACCCCCAGGACATCAGGGAGGGCATCATAGGCGCGGTTTCAATGCGCGTTCAGGAGCCTAACTTCGCCAACCAGGCAAAGACCAAGATGAGCTCTGTGTACATGTGGGAGAAACCTATCAAAGACAAGGACGGCGCCCAGATAGACACAGACAAGGGCCCAACCATACGCGGCTTCGTGAACGATTTCATGAAGACCAATCTGGACAACTACCTTCACATACACAAGGAGATTCAGCCTATCATCCAGGAAAAGATTGTGATGAACGAGAAGATCCGCAAGCAGAAGGGAGAGGTATCGGAGAAAATCAAGGTAAAGCGCAAGAAAGACGAGTACAACCCGAAACTGCGCGACTGCCGCTATCACTATAACGACAAGCCTACCAAAGACAACGCCGCCTTCACCCAGCAGAGCAGTATCTTCATCACGGAGGGTGATTCGGCTTCCGGCACCTTCACCCTGGTGCGCGACGCCAACACCCAGGCCGTATTCAGCCTCAGGGGCAAGCCTATCAACTGCTTCAAGGAAAGCGCTGCCAAGGTATCGGCCAACCAGGAGCTCACCCTTCTGATATCGGCCCTTGGCGTGGAGGAAGATCTGGACAACCTGCGCTACAACAATATCATTGTGGCAACAGATGCCGATGATGACGGCATGCACATACGCCTGCTTGTTCTCACCTTCCTTCTGAAATTCTACCCGGACCTTATCCGCGGTGGCCACGTATACATTCTGGAAACCCCGCTCTTCCGCGTGAAGGGCAAGAAAGAGAGCCGCTACTGCTTCAGCCGTGAAGAGAAGGACGAGGCCGTGAAGGCATTCAAGGGTCAGGTGGAACTAACCCGATTCAAAGGTCTGGGAGAGATTTCCCCTGCCGAATTCAAGGACTTCATCGGCCCGGAAATGCGTCTTACAGATGTTACGCTAAGCCACGAGGAATCCATCAAGGAACTTCTTACCTTCTATATGGGAGACAACACCCAGGACCGCCAAGACTTCATACGCACCAATCTGCGCAGTCTGGAGGAAATGGACGGAATTGACATTTAACATGACCAAACTATCACGTTTTTTTGTGCTGCTGGCCTTTCTTTGCTCTTGCGCCAGTTCTTGCAGCATATACGAACAGATTTTTCTTCCCTACAGCCACAAGCCGAATCCCAGCCCCCTGGAGATGACCCAGGGCATGAAGGTGGAAGGCATACTGGAAGAAAGATTCTACAAGACATCCATAAAAGGCCCGTCCCAGCGCCGTATGCTGGTGTATCTGCCTGCAGATTACTACAGCAGTGACAAGAGATATCCGGTGGTTTATCTGCTGCACGGAGCGCGCGGCAATGAAACCGCATGGATACTTCAGGGAGAAATGATTTCTACGGTGGACAGCCTCACACGCATAGGCAGAATGCCGGCTTCAATTATCGTGGCTCTGAATTGCAACCAGTACGACACGGAAGAACAGGGAATGAACTCAAGCTTCAAATCCCTTGTTCAAGCTCTTTCCACCGTGGACGGAGGATTCGAAGCTTCTTTCATGCGTGACGTCTTGCCTTATGTAGACAGGGAATTCCGCACCATTCCGGACAAACAGCACCGCGCCATTGCGGGACTCAGCCTGGGCTCCCTGCAGTCTGCCTACATCACTGCAACCTGGCCGGACTGTTTTGATTATGTGGGCCTCTTCTCCCCTATCTTCAAGACAAATATCAAAAAGAGTGAACACAGCGGTTTCTACAACAGGAAGAACTTCAAAGAGAATATGAAAGTGCAGTTTGCCCCGGAGAACCGTCCAAAACGCTATTCACTTATGATTGGCAGGATGGACCTGTACTACAGGCATTCCGAATATGAATCCGTGAATCTGGCAGCCAGCGGCTATCCGCATGATTTCATTGTAACCGGCGGCCGTCACGACTGGCCCAACTGGATTGCCTACCTGAAGATATTTCTGGACGGCGTCTTTCTTGAATAAGAATTTGCGGAAGGAGGGGGATTCGAACCCCCGATACGCTTTTGACGTACACACGCTTTCCAGGCGTGCCTCTTCAGCCACTCGAGCATCCTTCCAATGATGGCACAAAGATAAACAGAAAAAATCCGATTTCATTAAAAAATCGGATTTTTTCGCATATTTGGAGAAAGCAGGCTTGAATCCCTGCTATTCTTCTCCGAAGCTGCCGTAATAGGTGATTACGCTGCGGTTTGCCGGAGAGCAGATAATCGTTGCACTTCCGTTTGTCATCAGGGTAATGTTGACGTCAACGGTCTCATTGCCGCACATCGCCTTGAAACGCCACAGATACTCGCCTTTGTCAGCTTTCTTGTCATTCTCTTCAATCTCTATCGGACAGTCATTGAACACCATGCCTGTCTCGTCAACGCCAGGGATAATGGCGGTATTTGCAGTTCCCATGTAAGGAAGATCCGCTTTTACCTTGCCGTCCTTGATAGTGATTGTATATTCATCGGTAACAACCTGGCTTGGCATTCCGCTGGGAATGATTGTGTTAACGCTGATTTTCACATCGCGGTTCCTGATTGCCTCCAGATTTGCCTTATCGTCCGGAGAAACCATGGAAAGTATTGCAAGAAGAGAAACAATAAGTGTTTTCATAACCTGTTATTTTTTTATTTTGTTGCAGCCTCTATCTTCTTCAGAAGTGCGAACATGATAATTGCACTTACAAGACACAGAGCAATAAGTATGCCCCAGTTTGCCATAAGAGGAATCTTGTTCCAAAGCATTGAAGGGATAGAGCTTAGGTAGTTGCCTATTGCAGTGGCACCGAACCAGCCGCCCATCATAAGGCCCTTGTATTTTGGAGGAGCCACCTTTGAAACGAAGCTGATACCCATAGGGCTGAGCAGAAGCTCTGCGAAGGTAAGGGTGAGGTATGTGCCGATAAGCCAGCTTGGGCTAAGGATGTTCTGTGTGCCGCTCTCACCAAGCTCGCTTGGAGACATGAGGCCGAATGAACCAAGGGTGATAACCACGAAACCAAGAGCGGCTACAAGCATACCAAGGGCAATCTTCTTAGGCGCAGAAGGCTCTTTGCCCTTGTTTGCAAGCGCGCCGAAAAGTGCGATTGAGATTGGGGTGAGGGCAACCACGAAGAATGGGTTGAACTGCTGGAAGTCTGAAGGCTGGATTGCCATAGGGTCCGGCATACCGGCGTAAAGAGCGTAAGCACCGCCCCACAGTGCGCAGGTGGCAACGGCAGAGATGCATTTGCCTTTTGTGCTGTCGTTCTGGAAAATGCCGAAGAGAGTGTAGATTGAAGCCGCGATGAGGGCAAGGCTCCAGATGTTGAAGCATATTCTCATAGGACCGGCAACAGAGCCTACGGTGTATTTCTTTGCGAAGAATGTAAGCGCAGAACCGTTCTGGTGGAATGCCATCCAGAAGAAGATTACAACGGCGAACACAAGAAGGAGTGCAACCATGCGGTCCTTTGTCTGCTTAGGGGTAAGCTCCACAACAGACTCTGCTGCAGCACCCTGTTTTGCCTGTTTTGCGTTGACATCGGCATGTTTCCACCAGTTGCGTGTGCCGAAGTAGATGGCAACTGAAAGGATAAGCGAGATACAAGCCACGCCGAAACAGAGGCCGTATGCGCCTGAGAGGGCTTCGAGGTATGCAGGGTCGAAGTTTGCAGCATCATAGGTGAAACCGCTCTGTGAAAGTTTCCAGTTGGTCACATATTTTGCCATTGCAGGTGCGAACATTGCGCCTATGTTGATAGCCATGTAGAAAAGGCTGAAAGCGCTGTCTCGTTTGGCCGCATATTTGGAATCGTCATACAGATTGCCCACAAGCACCTGAAGGTTACCTTTGAACAGACCGGTACCGGTTGCTATGAGGGCAAGACCTCCGAACATTGTAAGTTTTCCGGCAAGATCGGCTCCTGTAGGAAGGGCCATTGCAAGATAGCCCAGGAACATTACAGCGATACCCACGGTAACGCATTTGCCATAACCGATTCTATCGGCAAGCATACCGCCCACAAGAGGCATGAAGTAAACAGCTGCAAGGAAGATTGCATATACCTGTCCCGCTGCAGCCTCGTCCCAGCCGAATTTCGCCTGCATGAAAAGGGCGAAGATGGCCAGCATAGTGTAATAGCCGAAACGCTCGCCGGTGTTTGCAAGGGCTAGAGCGAAAAGGCCTTTAGGTTGATTTTTGAACATAATATAAAGGTTTTATAGATTTACAATATGCGTTGCAAAGTTAATAAAATAATAGTAAATTTGCCTAATTGCGTTTTGCAATAGTTTTTTGAAACAAACCAAATTATTATACTATGTCAATCAAAGATCTACAGCCAGCAGCAGTGTGGACCAATTTCTACGCACTGACTCAGATTCCGCGTCCTTCAAAGAACGAGCAGAAAGCTTCCGAATTTCTATACGAGTGGGGCCTTTCACACGGCCTTGAAAGCCATAGGGATGAGGTTGGAAACGTTATAATCCGCAAACCTGCAACCCCTGGTTTCGAGAACCTCAAAGGTGTTGTAATGCAGGGCCACATGGATATGGTTCCCGCAAAGACCAGTGATTCCACACACAACTTCGATACTGACCCTATCCAGACAGTCATCGACGGCGAATGGGTGAAGACAAAAGGCACAACCCTTGGCGCAGACAACGGTATTGGTGTTGCACTCGCCCTTGCAGTGCTTCAGTCAGAAGATCTTCAGCACGGTCCTCTGGAGGCAGTGTTCACAGTTGACGAGGAACAGGGCATGACAGGTGCACGCGCACTCAGCCCGGATGCCCTCAACGGCGAAATCCTCCTGAACCTGGACGAGGAAGAGGATGGCGCACTTTGCGTTGGCTGTGCAGGCGGCGTAAATGTTACCGCAACAAAGAGCTACACTCCTTGTACCGAAATTCCTGCCGGATACCACCTCTACACTATCAGCGCCGACAAAGGCGAAGGCGGACACAGCGGCCAGGACATCCCTCTTGGACGAATCAACGCCAACAAGTCTGTGGCACGCATCCTGCTCACCCTTCTGGAGAAATACGGTGCCCTTCTGGTTGGAATGGAAGGCGGCTCATTGCGCAATGCCATCCCTATCACCAGCGCAGCTCAGGTGCTTATTCCTGAAGCTAACGAGACAGAAATCGTAAAAGAGGTTGTTGCCCTTATGAAAGAGATCCTGGACGAGCACCACATCTCAGACCCTAAGGCGGAAATGATATTCCTTCCAAGCCCGGAGAAAGTATCCGAGTATGTTCCTGCTGCTGATGCCCTCCAGTTCGTACGCGCCCTCATGGCATGTCCTCACGGCCCGGAGAGAATGAGCGAGGTTATCGCCGGCCTCACAGAGACTTCAACCAACATGGCTCTGGTGAAGATTGGCAGCGGAGAGTTCTTCGTGAAATCCCTCACCCGCAGTTCTGTAGACAGCGCAAAAGACACTCTTGCACTGCGTCAGAAAGCTTTGTTCGACCTCATCGGCTGCAATGTGGTGATGGACGGCGCATACAACGGCTGGAAACCAAACGAGAATTCCGCTATCCTCAAGGTTATGAAAGAGGTATACAAGAAGCTTAACGGCAAAGAGCCTATCGTGAACGCAACTCACGGCGGTCTGGAGTGCGGTATCTTCAGCGCAAGCTACCCACACTGGGACATGATTGCCTTCGGCCCAACCCTCTGCTTCCCTCACAGCCCTGCAGAGAAGCTCTACATCCCTTCTGTAGGCCACGCATTCGAGTATCTCTGCGAAGTTCTCAAGAATATCCCTGAGGCAGAAGCCGGCCACCACACCGGTCACGTTCTCCCAAAGAGCTATTAACAGAGACATCACATCATAACAAGGGGCCGGCGAAATGCCGGCCCCTTTATTGTATTTACGGTATCGGACCCTACTTCAGGCCTGCTGCCATGATGGCTTTTGTCCAGAGGCTGTAACCCTCGCGGTTAAGATGAAGCTGGTCCTGAAGGAACAGGCTCTCATTCGGAGTGCCATCGGCATTCAGCAGAGGGGTGGCTACATCCACGAAAGTTATCCAATCGTTTTTCTCGCAGAATTCCTGCAGCAGGGCGTTCTCCAGGCGCTGTTTGTCCCTAAGATGCTCTCTGCGGACGCTGTATTTGATGCTGAGGGCATAAATCTTGGTCTCGGGATAATCCCTGTGTATCTTGTTGAAGACGCAGCGGTAAAGGTCGTACCACTCTCCCACGCCAAGGTCATGCTCATTGCCGGCGATGTCGTTATCGCAATAGAAGACAATGTTGCGTGGCTGGTATTTAGAGAAAAGGATAGAGTAGTTGTAAAGAATATCGCGCATTGTTGCTCCGCCATAGCCTCTGTTTACCGTGCTGTATGCAGGGAAATCCTCTTTCATGCTGGTCCACATGCGGATGGAAGAGCTGCCAAGGAAAAGAATGTCGCAATTGAAATCCTTGCACTGCGCATCCCTCTGGCACAGGGTTATGATATCGTGCTCATAGCGCTGTATCCACTGCAGATCGTCGCACAAGGCGTAGTTAACGTTTACATCGGTGTTGAAATACACCTGCGCCTTCACAGAGAATGCGCACAGGCCAAGGGCCAGGGTTAGAACAATACGTTTCATCTTATTCAGTCATTAAGTTTAGTAATCCATTGAAGGGCATTCACAAAAAGGAGGTTCTGCGTAGCATCCGTAAACTCCTCGTCTCCGTGGCCCATATTCAGGTAAATCATCCTGTATTTGCGGTTTGTCCAAACCAGAGGCCAGTCTCCGTCATACACTATATCCTTAAGGCCCATCGGGTAGTTCTTCGGTGAAATGCTGAGGAGCACGTCCACATCGGGGTTCTGGCGCGGCGAAGGAGTCCACTGGTAATATTCGCTGGCCGGAATGACAAACTCTGCCGGCAGGTTGCGCGTAACGGGATGGCCCAGGGTATCCAGCTGAACCAGAGCAGGTTGCGGAGGCCAGTTGTTACAAAGGAAGCGACCGCCTCCTATGAAATCCAGAAACCACGGCCAGTTTGTGCCGGCATCGTTGTATGCAGCCGCATGGAAGCCTATCCATCCGCCTCCGTTCTCCATATAGTTCCTGAAAGCAGTGCGCTCCTTCCCGCTTTGCGGGGCGGCATTCACAGAGATGATAAGGTCGAAGCGGTCCAAAGCGCGCGACCCATATTTGCAAAGGTCCGTGCAGGTCTCAACGCTGAAACCGTTGCCGACGGCAAGTTTCTTGAAAAATTCAATGCTCTGGTGTGCGAACTGCACATGAGCCTCTTCGGCATGCTCCGTGTAATACACCAGCGCCTTGAAACGCACGCGGTTTCCGGCATAATCGGCGCCCGAAGTCACGCTTGCGGGATAATCCAGTATCTTCTTTGCCAGCAGGCGGCTCTGACTGAGGTCCGCATCGTTGCACGCATAATCCCAGTACATTATTCCGCGCAGCCCCTGCTCCAGAACATAGTCGCATTTGATGCCAAGGGACCTCTGGTTCTCCAGGCCGAATACCATCTCCCCCTTCTTATTCCTTATATAAGGTACCATGGCTTCCCCGCTCCAGCAAAGCTCATATTTGGCGGGATCTATGTCACGCACATTGAAATTCACGTAATTCTGCCCGTTCTTCCGGCCTCCCCTGCCATAGAAAGGAACGCCCAGCACCAGTTTGTGCTTCGGAACGCCGGCTTCCAGATGCGCCTGGACAGCTTTGGAAGAGGTGAAACTTCCGCTGATTTCGGAATCGTACAGAGCGGAATGATGGTATGGCGCATTAGCCATGTCATAAGCCATGATGTTCACGAAATCCATATATCCGATGAAATCCGGGAAATTCACATGTTTTGCCGATGCGGCCGATGCCATGGTGAGGCAGTATCCGTCTCCAAGGCAGCTGCGCAAATCGCGCATCAGAAGGCTGAAATTGTCCGAGTCTGTGGGAGCGTAGGAGATATTGGCAAGATTGCTGCCCGGATACTCCCAGTCTATGTCTATTCCGTCCAGGCCGAATTCTTCAACAATCCTGCGGCAGTCCATGCAGAAACTGTTCCTTAGCAGAGAATCGCTTACCATCTCGCTGAAGCGTCCGCTGCCCCATCCTCCTATGGAAAGCATTATCTTTGTACGGGCGGAATCGGGAAGATTCTCCTGCATGCGGTTTCTGTGCTCCACAATGGCAGCCAGGCGCTTTTCGTTGTCTATGCGCACACCGTTGAAACTGTTGTTCACATGGCCGAAGGAATAATTGATATGCGTCATCAGAGACGGGTCCGGCATTTCCGATGTCCAGGAAGTCACGTAGGCCACCACAACCTTGGGAAGTTGCGGTTCTTCTTCGACGGCTGGAATTTCATGCGTCTGCCGGCACGCAGCCAGGCCTATTCCTCCCATAAGGAGCAATAACAGAAAGTTTCTCATAATCTTCTTCCGATCAAGACAGATGCAAATTTAGGAAAAAAG
This sequence comes from Bacteroidales bacterium, assembly GCA_024401715.1. Lineage (GTDB taxonomy): Bacteria > Bacteroidota > Bacteroidia > Bacteroidales > UBA932 > Cryptobacteroides. The sequence continues at coordinate 15,918 of JAKSKO010000025.1, read as the reverse complement.
AATCTAAAGAAATAATTGGATAACTGATTGGAATTCACTATCTTTGCGTTCCATTCTGCGCACTGTGGAATGGAAAATACAATTAACTAATTAATACACACATGATTAAACAGTACGAGACCGTTTTCATTGCAACTCCCGTTTTGTCTGAAAGCCAGATGAAGGAAGCGGCTGCTAAGTACACAACTTACCTCACTGAAAGAGGTGCAGAGATTGTGTCCGAAGAGAATTGGGGCCTGAAACAGTTGGCTTACCCAATCAACAAAAAAACCACAGGTTTTTACTACCTTATCGAGTTCAAGGCTGATACACAGCTTATCGCACGCCTGGAGACTCAGTACCGTCGTGACGAGCGTATCATGCGCTTCCTCACTTTCGCTATGGACAAAGACGCTGTAGCATACGCAGAGAAACGTAGAAACAAAGCTAAAAAGGAGGAATAAACTATGGCACAGAACAACGAAATCCGCTACCTCAACCCTCCAAAAGTTGACGTTCGCAAGAAAAAATACTGCCGCTTCAAAAAAGCAGGTATCAAATATGTAGACTACAAGGACGCAGAGTTCCTTAAGAAGTTCCTTAACGAGCAGGGCAAAATCCTTCCTCGCCGTATCACTGGTACTTCACTCAAGTTCCAGCGCAAAGTGGCTCAGGCTGTTAAACGCGCACGCCACCTGGCACTTCTTCCTTACGTAACAGACCTTATGAAATAATTGGAGGACAGCACACATGGAGATTATTCTTAAAAAAGATGTTCAGAATCTTGGATACAAGAACGACATCGTAAATGTTAAGACAGGTTATGCTGTCAACTATCTTATTCCTCAGGGTTTCGCTTCTCTTGCAACAGAGTCAGCAAAGAAAGTTCTCGCAGAGAACCTTCGCCAGCAGGCTCACAAAGAGGCTAAACTTGTTGCTGACGCAGAGGCTCTTGCAGCTAAACTTTCTGCAGTAGAGATTGTTATCCCTGCAAAAGTTGGCGAGAAAGGCAAAATCTACGGTTCAGTTACTGCAGCACAGATCGCAGAGGCTCTCGAGGCCAAAGGTCTTGCTACAGACAAGAAAGACATCACTGTTCCTTCTATCAAGGAGCTTGGTTCTTACGAGGCAACTGTAAAATGCTACAAAGCTATCGCAGGTACAGTAAAGGTTACTGTAGTTGACGAGAAACCTGCAGAGCAGCCAGCTGAGTAATTCAGTCTGCACACTGCAAGATAAAATCGGCGGAATTAATTTTCTGCCGATTTTTCTTTATATTTGCACAACGTTAAACCCCAAGCATGATTAATATGAAGAAAATAATTCTTTTTGCTGCTGCAATGCTTCTTTCAATAAGCGCATTTGCAGATGAAAACGCACAGAAAGGTCCTAGAGCTATTGGTGGTCAGCTTGGCTACGGTGCAGAGATCACCTACCAGCATGCCATCAAGGAAAGGCAGTTTGTTGAAGCGAATCTGGGTCTCAACTATATGTTCGGTTACGGCATTCGCGCCTCATACAACTGGATACTTGTTCAGCCGCAGTGGACAGATTACGGAAACTGGGCTCTCTATGCCGGTCCCGGCGTGGGAATTGGCTTCGGTCACGGCCTCAGCCGTTATATCAACAACGTAAACTTCGGTGTCATGGCTATCCTGGGCGTGGAATTCGATTTTCCTTTCCCGCTTAAGTTATCTGCCGAACTTCACCCTGGATTCTCTCTGGGCGTTGGCGACGGCAACGAAACCCGCAAGGTCTTGAACATGGGTTCATTCTTCGGTTTCGTCCCAACCATAGGCGTGAAATACCGCTTCTAGTCAAAGCAGACATTCATCAGAAAAGGCTGGTTAGTTCGTTCTAACCAGCCTTTTCTGCGCAACGGATACCGTCAAGTGCAGAACTAACTATTCCTCCGCTGTATCCGGCACCCTCTCCGCAAGGGTAAAGCCCAGGTAGGCTAATGTATTCCAGCGTTTCCGGGTCTCGCGGTATGCGCACCGGACTGCTGGTACGGCTCTCAACGCCAAGAAGCAGGGCATCATTGGTATAATAGCCGTGCATCAATTTGTTTCCAACCTGGGGGAAAGCCAGTTTCAGTCTCCAGGAAACATGTTCCGGCAACAGCTCGTGCAGCGGAGCCGGCACAACCCCGGGATGGTATGTGCTCTTGGGAAGGTCCTTGCTCTCTATCCTTCGGCAGAAATCCATCATCCTCTGGCCGGGAGCCTTGAAACTTCCGGTGTATCGGAACATTGTCTGCTCCACCTCCCTTTGGAAATGCATCAGACCCAGCGGGCCCTTCGCCATATATTCAGGAAAATCTTCAGGATCTATGCTAACCACAACACCACTGTTGGCAATTTTGCCGGTTCGGCCGCTGTTGCTCATACCGTTAAGCACAACGCTGCCGTCCTCTGTCATTGAAGGCACCAGCACACCGCCCGGACACATGCAGAAGCTGAATACTCCCCTGCCCTCTATCTGGGTGACGAAACTGTATTCTGCGGTAGGCATGTATGGCTGGTATTTTCCGCTGTATTGCAGCTTGTTTATAAGGCTCTGCGGATGTTCCGCACGTACGCCCAAAGCAAAACCTTTTGCCTCCAGAGCCCAGCCTTTCCTGTCCAGCATCTCATATATGTCGCGCGCAGAATGGCCTGTTGCAAGTATCACATTGTCAGCAACATAGCACACGTCAGTTGAAGTGCTCACACGTATACCCGAGGCCTGTTTCTCTATGTCTGTAACCCTGGTCTCAAAATGATATTCCCCGCCATGCTCAGTGATGCAATTGCGTATATTCTCCACTATGGCCGCAAGACGGTCCGATCCTATATGGGGATGGGCGTCAATAAGGATTGACGGGTCTGCGCCGAAGGCTACAAGCTGATACAGGACCTCCCTTATATCCCCCCTTTTTGAAGACCTTGTGAAAAGCTTGCCGTCCGAAAACGTGCCGGCTCCGCCTTCGCCAAAACAATAGTTGGAATCCGGATTAACATGAGGGGTGCCGTCGGCATTCAAGAGGCTGCCCGTGCTTAAAGCAGCGATATCCTTCTTGCGCGCATGCACATCCTTTCCCCTTTCCAGAATCACGGGTTTCAGGCCCTTTTGCAAAAGGTGCAGGGCCGCGAACATTCCGGCAGGACCGCCGCCTATCACAATAACGGGCTTGGCATTCGTAACATCCTTATATTCAGACACTTCATACGGAGCCGAAAGTTCCTCACCCTGCTTGCACACTTCAATCTTATAGCGGTACAGGGGTTCCTTTCGGGCGTCAATGCTGCGGCGCAGCACACGACATTCACCAACAGCCGTCTCCTTAATGCCCAGAGCCTTTGCCGCAGCCTGTTTCACCAGCTGCACATCAAGCTCTTTTCCCAGCGGAATTGCTATTTCTATCTCTTTCATCCTAAAACACTTACAATTGTGCAGCACGGGCTGCAGGTGCAACATCCAGAGAGCAGCGCTCCCCGGCCTTGAAATGATAATATCCGGCAATGGCAATCATGGCGGCATTATCGGTGGTGAACTTGAATTCCGGAAGATAGGTGTTCCAACCCCTTTTCTGCCCCTCGGCCACAACCCTTGCGCGCAGTTCTGAATTTGCCGACACGCCTCCGCCAATGGTGATTTCCTTTATTCCGGTATCGCGCGCCGCCTTCACAAGTTTGTCCATGAGTATGTCTATGAGGCAGCGCTGGAAAGAAGCGCAAATATCCTCCTTGTTCTTCTCCATGAATTCCGGATCCTTGGCCATCTCGTCCCTCACGAAATACAGCAGCGAGGTCTTTATTCCGCTGAAGCTGTAATCATAGCCCGGAATATGCGGTTTGGCGAATTTGTATTTCTGCGGATCCCCCTGCTTTGCCAGCCTGTCCACAATAGGGCCGCCGGGGTATCCCAGACCCATCATCTTGCTGCATTTGTCGAAAGCCTCGCCCACGGCATCATCTATGGTCTGGCCCAGTATGGTGAACTCCAGCGGGGAATCCACCCTCACAATCTGGGAATTTCCGCCGCTTACAAGAAGGCAGAGATACGGAAAAGAAGGGTGGCGGAACTCAAGCTCCTTCTGCTGCACGAAACCCGCCAGAATGTGGCCGTGAAGATGGTTCACCTCCACCAGAGGGCAGTCCAGCGCCACGGAAAGTGCCTTTGCGAAAGATGTTCCCACAAGCAGGGATCCAAGCAGGCCCGGCCCCCTTGTGAATGCTATTGCAGACAGTTCCTCCCCCTTAACTCCGGCACGCGCAAGTGCTTCGCTCACAACAGGAACGATATTGGCCTGATGCGCACGCGAAGCAAGCTCCGGAATAACACCGCCGTAGGCTTTGTGTACGTCTTGCGAAGCAATCACATTGCTAAGCAGCACACCGTCGGAAATAACCGCCGCCGATGTATCGTCACAGGATGATTCTATTCCCAAAATTATATCTGCCATAATTTCCTTGTTTAGAGGTGCAAATTTAACAAAAATCCGCTGAATAATCCCGTAAAATCCGTATCTTTGTTAGGATAGACTCATAGAGTCTAATGCCAAAGGGAATTTACGGAATGAGGGTACTGCAACAGATACTGAAATATTTCTGCATACTGGTGGCGCTGGCACTGCTGGCCGCCGTCATCCTCGTCCAGCTTCCCAACGTTCAGAAAGAGCTGGCACAGTATGCCGTAGAGCAGCTCAAAGACAGGATTCAGGCCGACATCAACATTGAAAAGCTTGCTTTCAAGCCCTTCAACACCCTGCTTGCACACAATGTAAGCCTCATAGACCGCAACCCAAGCAGCGAAGTTGAAAAAGACACTATCCTGCACATCGGCACAATAAAGGCCCGTTTCTCCCTGTTAGGCCTCATCGGCCCAGGGCACGAGGACATCCGTTTCAAGACCCTGCGCATCTATGACGGCGTATTGAACCTGGCCATAGAAGACAGCGGCATCTATGCCACCAACCTCACCAGGGTTCTGGGCATAAAAAGGCCCACAAGCGTCAAGGAACCGGGCACGAAAGACGTATTCAGAACAAACGAGCTAAGCATAGAAAACCTTGAGGTGAACCTTCTTAACCTGAAAAGTGGCATCAGAGAGCCACGCGGTACAGCCATCAACTGGACCGATGCCAGCTTCAGGGACATCAATCTAAAGGCCGGAATGTTCGGAATAAGCAAAGGCAAATTCTCCGCCAAGGTGAAGGAGTTCACTTTCAACGAGAAAAGCGGCCTGGAGATTACTCACATGAGTACAGACCTGCATTTCGGTTGCGGTGACGCTGTTGCCGCGAACACCGTTATCCGCGATTCCAAAGGCTCGGAATTGAATCTGGACCTTCAGATTCTGGGGCACTCCGTAGATTTCCATGACTTCAGCAACAAAGTTATCATATCGGCGGATATGGGCAAAAACCGCATATGCCTTTCCACCCTTGCGCACTTTGTTCCCGTTCTTCAGCAAAGCGACAGAACTTTCATCAGCTTTGACGGCAACATACGCGGAATCATGAAAGACCTGAACGTCAACAGGGCCAGCCTTCACGTGGACGGAACCAATCTGGGAACGAGCATAAGGGGAAAACTAAGCGGTCTCCCTTCAAGAGACTCCCTTTATGTGGACATGAAGATGGAAAGAACCCGCGTGAATACAAGGGAACTGGCAGATTTCCTTAGAATTGCCGTGAACAAGAACCTGAGCATACACAGATATGGCAGAGGGGAAATCATGTACACGGACCTGGCAGTGAAGGGAAGACCGGCACAGCTGCTGGATGTGGTTTTCAACCTCCAGCTGGGAAAGAAAGACGGAAAGGCCAGGATAGAGACAAAGCTTGGCGGATTGCTGAACCGGGACCTTGAGAACTCATTTGCAAAGCTTGTTCTGAAATCCGATGCCTTGAACCTTGCAAAGCTTCTGGACAGGGACGACCTGGGGCTGCTTAGCATGAGAGGAGGTATCAGCGCCGCTCTGAACGACAGGAAAAGCATAAAGCGTCTCAGCATAGATTCCCTCTTCATAGACAGAATAGACTATAACGGCTACAGTTACAACAGCATAACGGCCGATGCCGAATTGAACGGAAAGGACATCAACGCCAATCTTAGCATAGACGACCCCAACTGCGATGCAGAGCTGAACATATGGTCCGACAAATATTCCTACAACGGAGCCCTGAAGCTGCGCGATGCGAACCTTAAGGCCATGAACATAGACAAGAGGGACAAATCGGACATATCCTTCAACCTTTACAGCCATCTGGACAGAGACCTGAAGAACCTTCAGGGCAATGCCGTGATATCGGACATCCTGCTGGAGAACCACATAGGCCCGCAGATAGTAAGCGACATCAACATAAGTGCAGCCAGCACGGCAGGCATGTACGACATCTCCCTGGACAGTGAAGAAATGACCGGACATTTCACGGGTAACAGGAAGCAGATGGATGTGAAACTGGATATTCACAACACCACAAACATACTTGCCTACCTGATGCCGGGCGCATACATAGACAGCAACACCAGCATAGACGTAAGCAAAAGCCCGGAGGGACGCGTGAACGGAAACATAAGAACCCACCGTCTTGCCATAAGGGACAACTATATCAAAGACCTCAGCGGTTTCATCCACGGCACCATGGAAGACCTGGACGTGGATTTTCAGGCCGATGAAATACATACGTCAGCCTTCTCCCTCAGCAACAACAAACTATCCGTATGCATACTGGACAGCCTGGCCACCCTGCACTACTCCTTCGCCAATGAAGACGAGTATGCATCCGATTCTGATATCAGCATGAAGGCCATTCTGGAGGGACGCAGGGACATAAGCCTGTCCATAGACCCGTCCCATATCTGCTTCAGGGGCAGCAGATGGGAGATTCCTTCTTCAAGAATATCCCTCAGAGGGAAAGACATATCGGTGGAGAACTTCTCCGTATCAAACGGCAGCCAGTCCGTCCACATCAATGGCAGAACTTCACAAAGCAGGAAAGAGAGCCTAAGTGCGAAACTGCACAACATAAACCTTTCAACACTGAACTATTTCATAGACAAATGGGATCTGGACATCAAGGGCGTGCTTAGCATGGAAGGAGAGATTGTTTCTCCTTTCTCCAAAGATATCGCTCCGGAAATGTATCTCAACATTGTTGCGGACAGCCTTGGAATGGGAGGCGTGGATCTGGGGCGTTTCGTTGCAGCATGCGAATATGACCAGACAGAGCATCATTTCAATATCATCGCCAACAACAGGATAGGTGCCAGGACTCCCCTTATGGCAAACGGAGTATACCACCCCGGCAGTGGCAAGCTGGACACAAGGCTTAGTTTTGACAACTTCCCTCTGGACTATGCCCAGCGCATAATTCCAAACGTGGTAAGCCGTCTGCAGGCAGATTTCAACGGAGACATCCTGCTTGAAGGGGAAGCCGGCAGGCTTAACATCAGCAGTGAAAGGGCCAGGATAAACGGCGGGCAGTTCACAGTTAACTTCACCGATGTCCCATACGATTTTGACGCGGCACTTATTGTTAACAACAGCGGTATCCACATCGTGGAAGGCAGGATAAGGGACAGATATGCCACAAGTGCCACTGTCAGCGGAGGTGTACTTTGGGACAGGATGAGGAACATAAGGATGAATGCCCATGTGAACACGAACGGAGCGGAATTGGTAAATATTCCTTCCCACAAGGCGAAGCTGTTCTACGGACAGATTTTCGGAGAGGGCACGGTGGACTTCACAGGACCGCTGAAGAACATCACAATGACTGTAAATGCAACTTCTGTAAAAAACTCGAACATAAACTTCCCTATTTCCAAGAAGGCGACGGTAGGAAGTGCGAATCTTCTCACCTTTGTGGACCCATCGGTCCGCAGGGACGACCCCTATGAGGCCATGTTGAGTTCATACCGCAAATACAATTCCGGGAATGAATTCATAGTGAAGCTTCACACCATGGCAAATCCCAACCTGAATGTGAGACTGGATATGGGAAACAACCTGTTCTCCGCATCACTGAACGGCACCGGCAACGGCACCATAGACATAGACTTCAACGCCGCCACCAAGGAATACAGGATGGACGGAGACTACACGATAAACGAGGGCCGGGTGCTTGTGAACGTCAGCAATCTTGTAAGAAGGAACCTTCAGCTGAGGGAAGGCGGAAGCGTGCGTTTCGGCGGAAGCGTGTTCGACAGCAAGGTGGACGTTACAGCCGATTACAAGACTAAGACTTCCCTTGATGTCCTCATCGCCGAAAAGGAAGCCATAAGCAACAGCCGTGATGTAGAGTGTGAGATCCACGTAACAGACAGGCTTTCAGACCCTAGCGTGAAATTCAACATAGAGATACCGGACCTCAGCCCCGATGTACGCAGCATGGTGGAAAGCGCCCTTTCAACGGAAGACAAGATGCAGAAGCAGTTCTTCAGCCTCATGCTTACGAACAGTTTCATTCCGGACGAACAGGGCGGTGTGTTCAACAATAACAACATTCTCTTCTCCAACCTTTCAGAGATTATGGCCAGCCAGGTGAATAACATCATGAACAGGCTGGATATTCCTCTGGACCTTGGCCTTAAGTACCAGTCCACCGAAACCGGAGCCAACCTCTTTGACATTGCCGTAAGCACCCAGCTTTTCAACAAGCGCGTTATCATAGGCGGCAATTTCGGTAACAAGCAGAATATTGCAAGCCGCAGCGGCACGATGTTCGGAGATCTGGATATCCAATACAAGGTGAACCGTCCGGGAACCTTCCGCATAAAGGCATTCAGCCATTCTGCAGACCAGTACACCAATTACCTGGACAATGCCCAGCGTAACGGTGTGGGTATAAGCTGGCAGCAGGAATTCGATTCCTTCCCGAAATGGTTCCGATACCTGTTCTCACCGAAAGCACAGAAAGAAAGACTGCGCCAGGAAGAAGCACTGAGCACAAAAGACAAAACAACGATAATACTTGATGAATAAAGGAATACTGTATCTTCTGCCCACTCCCCTTTCCGATGGAGAGCTAAGCGACGTTCTACCGGCAAAAGAGCTGGAGGTGATTGCATCGCTGGACTGTTTCGTGGTGGAGGAACTGCGCACGGCAAGGCGTTTTCTTAGCGCTGCCGGCAAACGCGGCCAGGTGGAAAGCCTGGAGCTGCATGAACTTAACGAGCACACCTCACCGGAGGAACTTTCAAAGCTGGCTGCCATTTTCGAGGGCGGACGCAGCGTGGGCCTGCTTAGCGAGGCCGGCCTTCCCGCCGTTGCCGATCCCGGTGCCGGTCTTGTGGAGATATGCCATCAGAAAGGCATAAGGGTGGTTCCGCTTGTGGGTCCTTCATCCCTTATGATGGCACTTATGAGTTCGGGCCTCAACGGACAGAGTTTCGCCTTCCGAGGCTATCTTCCGGCAAAGACACCGGAAAGGCGCAAGGCCCTGCAGGATATAGAAAAACTTTCGGCCCGCCTGCGTCAGAGCCAGATTTTCATTGAAACTCCATACCGCAATGACGCCATGCTGGCCGATATCCTGGAGTGCTGCAACGGCAACACCCGCCTGTGCATAGCCGTGAACATCACTGCGCCGGACGAGATGATACGCACACGCAGCGTAGCCCAGTGGAAAAAAGACCTGCCCGTGATAGGCAAAAGACCTTGTGTATTCATCCTGCTGGCATAGAAAGGCTTATGGAATATACCATCATACTGGACAATATGGAATTCTTCTGCTACCATGGTTGCAGGGAGGACGAAAAGATTAACGGGAACACCTTCACCGTGGACCTTCGCGCCACATATTCCGGCAGTTGCGGGGAAAGCGACAATCTGGATGATGCCGTGAACTACGGCGCCGTATACCGCACCATAGCGGCCCAGATGCAGATCAGGAGCAATCTCCTGGAGAATCTTGCATGGCGTATCATGGAGGCCCTGAAGGCGGAATATCCGGCTTTGGACAGGATAGAGCTTACCGTAAGCAAGAAAAACCCGCCGGTGGACGGCCCTTGTGCATGGAGCCGCATAGAAACCCGCTGGCAAAAAGAATTGAAGAAGTAAAATGCCAAATATATCATTCATAACACTAGGCTGCAAGCTGAACTACGCCGAAACCAGCACCTATGAAAGGGAGCTCCTTGCAAAGGGATGGGAAGCCGTTTCATGGACCAGCGGCAAAGCCGATGTATATCTTGTGAACACCTGCTCTGTTACAGAGCATTCAGACAAGAAATCCCGTAACATAATACGCAAGCTGCACCGTATTAATCCCGATGCCGCAATTGTGGTTACGGGTTGCAGCGCCCAGTTGCGCCGCAGTGAAATAGAGGCTATAGACGGTGTTGCCCGCGTTTTCGGTGCCAACGAAAAGTCCCAGGTGGTTGATTATCTGACAGCCTATAGCCTCTCCCAGACCTTCGCCTTACAGGCTCAGCCCCTCCCAAGCAAGCTTGGGCCCCTCCCCCTGCATCTGTCCGGGGGTCGAGAGGGTGTTTACAGAAAGTCCAGTGGACTTTCGGCCCGAACAGAAGGGCTTCAGCCCGCCGGTGGACAGAGTCTGGGAGAGGCTATAGGCTGTCAAGCATCCACAACCAGTGAAGCTTATTTCGGCGCCTATAGCACAGGGGAAAGAACCAGGTCCTTTCTCAAGGTGCAAGACGGCTGCGACTACAAATGCCATTACTGTACAGTGCCTTATGCACGCGGAGAAAGCCGCAACGAGCCCATATCGGCCATCGTGGCAAAAGCCCAGGCAATTGCCGCATCGGGCGTGAAGGAAATAGTGATAACAGGCGTGAATACCGGCGACTTCGGCAAAAGCACGGGCGAAAGCTTCTTCGATCTGCTGAAGGCATTAAGCAAGGTTGAAGGCATAGAACGCTACCGCATAAGCAGCATAGAACCAAACCTGCTCACAGAGGAAATCATAGACTGGATTGCCCTGGGCGGCAGCAAGATACTCCCCCACTTCCACATTCCGCTTCAGAGCGGCACCGATGAGATTCTGGAACAGATGGGGCGCCGCTACAGAACTGCCGATTTCGCTGCCAAGATAAGCTACATAAGGCAGAAACTGGAGCAGGAGGGGCAGCAGAAGGTGTTCTTCGGAATAGACGTGATTGCCGGCTTCCCGGGCGAGACGGATGAACTTTTCCAGCAGACCTATGACTTCCTTGCAAACACCGTGAAACCGGCCTTCATTCATATCTTCCCATACAGCAAACGTCCCGGAACCCCGGCGGCAGAAAGGAAGGACCAGGTGCAGGACAGCGTGAAAACCCAGCGCGTAGAGCGCCTGGAGAAACTCTGCGCCACCCTTCACAGCGAATTCGAGGAAAGCAACAAAGGCTGCACCAGCAAGGTTCTGTTCGAGCAGAAGAACAAGGAAGGCATGGCCGTGGGCTGGAGCGAAAACTACCTCCGCGTGGAAAGGCCCTACGAGAAAGGAATCATAAACAGCATAGTGGAAGTAACATTATAGGAGACTCTTGAAGAAATGGAAAAGGCGAAACTCACATTCCTGGGATCCGGCACATCACAAGGCGTGCCGATGATTGCCTGTGACTGCCCCGTATGCAGCAGCACAGATCCCCGCAACAAACGCTTCCGCGCAGCGGCAATGGTGGACTGGTGCGGAATGCGCGTGATAATAGACGCCGGCCCGGACTTCAGGATGCAGATGCTTAGGGAGAATGTAAAGCATATAGACGCCATTCTCCTCACCCACAACCACAAAGACCACACGGGAGGCCTGGACGACGTGCGCGCCTTCAACTATTTCGAGCACAGGGACACCCACATCTACTGCGAGCCCTATGTGCTGGAATCCCTGAAGAAAGAATACCCCTATGCCTTCGGGGAAGAGAAATATCCCGGAGTTCCGGAATGGAGAGTGCATCTTATCCAGGACGAAGACGCCCTAACAATCCACACCCATTTCAACGATCCAATACTTGTGTGGGAACCCGGCCACGGCTATGTGCACACCAAGCCCCAGGAACCGGTTCAGGAAAAAAGCATGAACATAGTGCCTGTGCGCGTATGGCACGACAAAAAACGCAGCTACCCCATCCTGGGCTACCGCTTCGGCCAGATAGTGTACCTCACCGATGTGGCCGAATTTCCGGACAGCCAGTGGAAAAAGCTGGAGGGAGCAGATTGCATAACCATAAACTGCGTGAAGATAGGGGCTCCGCACTACTCGCACTTCTGTCTGGAAGAAGCCGTTGATTTTGCCAAGAAAGCCTGTGACAAGGCAGGCATAGGCAGATGCTACCTCACGCACCTTAGCCACTCCATGGGCCTTTACGAAGAGCTGGCCGCACGCGTGGCAAAGGAGAACCGCAGCTATGAAGGCAGGCCGCTGCAGATAATTCCCGCATATGACGGCCTTGTAATTGAATAGAAGGCATCTAACCATACTTGAAGGCACCTATTATATAATATGCTTCAGAAAGCAAGGGAAACGCTTAGGAAATACTGGGGCTACGACAGCTTCAGACCCGGACAGGAGGACATCATCGCATCCGCCCTGCAGGGACGCGACGTCCTGGGAATACTGCCAACCGGCGGTGGCAAATCCCTGTGTTTCCAGGTTCCCACAATGCTGTCCGAGGGGCTGGCAGTTGTGGTTACCCCGCTTATAGCCTTGATGAAAGACCAGGTGCGCAATCTGCAAAACAGAGGGATAAAAGCCCTTGCAGTGCACACCGGAATGTCCCGCAGGGAGGTGGATACCGCCCTTAACAATGCCGCATACGGAGACTTCAAATTTCTGTATATCTCCCCCGAACGCATCCATACGGAACTTTTCCAAGCATGGGTTAGAGAGCTGAATATCAGCTATATAGTTATTGATGAAGCCCACTGTATAAGCCAGTGGGGCTATGATTTCCGCCCAAGCTATCTGGAGATTGCCAAATTGCGCAAGGTGGTGGACGCGCCGGTGATGGCCCTTACCGCAACCGCCACCCCGGAGGTTGCCGCCGACATCATGCTGCGCCTGGAATTTCCGGAAGAGAATCTGGTGAAAAGCAGTTTCGCCCGCCCCAACCTCAGTTACTGCTGCAAGGAAACCGTAGACAAGAGGGGCGAGACCCTGCGTTTCTGCCTTGGGACATCGGGCACGGGCATAGTGTATGTGCGCAGCCGCAAGATGTGTGAGGAACTGTCGCTTTTCCTTTGTCAGAACGGAGTACGCAGGAAAGAAGCCGCAAGCAGAGGGAATGGATAGACAACCGCACACGCGTGATGGTATGCACCAACGCCTTCGGCATGGGCATAGACAAACCCGACGTGCGTTTCGTGCTGCACTTCGGCCTAAGCGACAGCATAGAATCCTATTTCCAGGAGGCAGGACGCGCCGGAAGGGACGGCAAGCCAAGCACTGCGCTGATGTTCTGGAACAGCGACGACTGCAAACGCCTGCGTCAGATGCACACCACCTCCTTCCCAAGCCTGGAATACATAGAGGACATATATCACAAGGTGCACGCCTACTTCGGCATCGCCTATGAAAACGGGATGGGAAAGCAGTTGCGCTTCTGCCTGCCGGAATTCTGCAAACAGTTCGGCCTCAACCAGTTGCAGGCTTATAATGCAGTGAAATATCTGGACAGATGCGGCCAGTGGATAATGATGGAGGAAGTGGATATCCCCACCAAGATAATGATTACCGCAGACAGGATGGAACTGTATGACATAGAATATGAAGACCCGCTGATGAGAGATATCATGGAGCTTGCCATGAGACGCTACGAGGGCATCTTCTCCTTCCCCTGCATAGTGGACGAAAAACTTTTCGCACATCACCTGGGAATTGAAATCCCAAGGCTGAGGCAACTGTTCTACCTTCTTAGCACACAACACGTTATACGCTATATTCCGGCCGCCGTATCGGATGTCATATATCTGCTTACGAACAGGCTTTATCCGAAGGATGTAAACCTGAAACCGGAACTTTACAAGAGACTTATGGAAACATCGGCCCGAAGGACAGAAGCAATGATACGCTTTGTTTCCGACGACAGCAGAAGCAAAAGCGCCCAGCTTCTTGAATACTTCGGCCAGAAAGAATAAACATGGAAAGAAGAGAATTTATCAGAACAACGGCACTTGTAACGGGAGGGGCCATGCTTGCCTCCTGCATGCCGTACGGCAGTGAGAAGAAAACAGGCGGCACAGGAAGTGGTAAGATGAAACTGTCCTGGGAACCTTACGAACTGGTTCTGGCCCACACCTTCACTGTTGCATCATACTCCAGGAAAAGCACTCCGGATGTGCAGGTGAAAATTGAATACGAGGGTGTTACAGGCTATGGCGAAGCATCCATGCCACCATACCTGGGCCATACCGTGGACAGCGTTTGCGCCTTCCTGCAGAAAGTGAATCTGGAGCAGTTCAGCGATCCATTCTGCCTGGAGGACATACTTGCATACGTAGACAGTCTTTCTCCGGGAGACGAGCCGGCAAAGGCTGCCGTGGATATAGCCCTTCACGACCTTGTTGGCAAACTTATGGGCCAGCCATGGTACAGGATATGGGGTCTGAACCCGGCAAAGGCGCCTTCCACCACGTTCACCATAGGCATAGACACGCCGGAAATCGTTAGGGAGAAGACCCTGGAATGCGCGGAACGCTTCAACATCCTGAAAGTGAAAGTGGGCCTGGACAGCGACGCGCAGATGATAAGTACCATACGCTCCGTAACAGACCTGCCTCTTGCCGTGGATGCCAACCAGGGATGGAAAGACAGGCAGAAGGCCCTGGACGAAATCTACTGGCTGAAGGAGAACGGCGTTGTGATGGTGGAGCAGCCCATGGCAAAAGAGCGTCTGGACGACATTGCCTGGATAACTGAGAGGAGTCCGCTACCCATCTATGCCGATGAATCCATCCAGAGGCTGAAAGACATAGACAGGATAAAGGGGGCCTTCCACGGCATCAACGTGAAGCTTATGAAATGCACCGGCATGCGCGAAGCATGGAAGATGATAAACTATGCCCGCGCACTGGGAATGAGGGCGATGATAGGCTGCATGACAGAAACATCATGTGCTGTAAGCGCCGCCGCAATGCTGTCCCCGCTGTGTGATTTCGCAGACTTGGACGGCAATCTGCTGATAACCAACGACCGTTTCCGCGGCATGACAGTTAATGACGGAAGAATCACCCTTCCGGACGCCCCGGGCATAGGCTTGGAATTATTGGATATTTAGCTGAAAATCTATTACTTTTATCGCTAAATTTTATTATATTTGTACCCAAAGAATGTTTAAATGTTTATACATAAAAAACAATAAAGAACTATGGCTACTATTGATCTTAACAAGTACGGCATCACAGGTTCAACTGTGATTGCCCACAACCCTTCTTACGAGCAGTTGTTCGCAGAAGAGACAAAAGCCGGTCTCGAGGGCTTCGAGGTTGGCCAGAACACAGAGCTTGACGCTGTGAATGTAATGACAGGTATCTACACCGGTCGTTCTCCTAAAGACAAATACATCGTTATGGATGCCAACTCTAAAGACACTGTATGGTGGACTTCAGAGGAGTACAAGAACGACAACCACCCAATGTCAGAGGACGTTTGGAAAACTGTAAAGGAACTTGCAGTAAAAGAGCTTTGCAACAAGAACCTTTATGTTGTTGACGCATTCTGCGGTGCAAACGCAGACACCCGCATGGCAGTTCGTTTCATCGTTGAGGTTGCATGGCAGGCACACTTCGTTACCAACATGTTCATCCAGCCTACAGCAGAGGAGCTTGAGAACTTCCAGCCTAACTTCGTTATCTACAACGCTTCAAAAGCAAAAGTTGAGAACTACAAAGAGCTTGGCCTGAACTCTGAGACCTGCGTTGCTTTCAACGTAACTTCACGTGAGCAGGTTATCATCAACACATGGTACGGCGGTGAGATGAAGAAAGGTATGTTCTCCATGATGAACTACT
>JAKSKO010000024.1 GCA_024401715.1 Bacteroidales bacterium | reverse complement strand
AAATTAATTAATTTAAAATAATCTTTTTCAATTAGATATCTTCCATAATCATCATATTCAATTTCAATATTATCCAAACATTTTTTTCTAAAATTCGATTTTGTTTCTTCTGATACTTTGTGATATATTTTTCTAAGAAAATCACTGCAACAATTAAAAGGATGATAAAATGTTGATGGTAACTGGCTTGTAAACGAGACTGAGTTCATGCTTGAAACTACTGTCAAGTACGATGCAATATATGGTCAGAAGGCTGAAGTGGCATACGATATGACAAAGATCTCTATGGCAGAGTTCAGGAAACTCAAAGATCTTGAGAAACTTTACAATACCGGTGTCAATGTAGAGGAAAAAACTCTTGATATCAAGGTTTCTGCATTCGCAATGTATACAGCTTATGCTACAAAGACAACAATAAGCCATGATTTCGATATCGTACGTGTAAAGACCAGAGTGAAAGTTGGCGCTGGTACACTCTACAAATATTCAACTCAGGCAGAATACGTAGAGGCTGCAATTCCTGGCCACGAGGGTCATTATCACCATGGTTCGGGCCATGCCGACACTCACGGTTACAGCGGCAATGCCGGTGGTGGTATCATCTGGGCAGACTAATTTTCAATGAGCATTTAACTAATTTTTACCATTATGAAACTTAAATTTATCGCTATAGCAGCTGCATTGGTTGGCTGTGCCTTCACTGCCGGTGCGCAGGAGGAGAAGATCGGTACAGATTTCTTTATCGGTATCAGCGGTGGTATTGGAACACCTGTCACTACCAACAATGTTAATGCTTCTCTGCTTAACACTGTAGGCTGGAATGTCAATCTGGAGTTCGGCCAGTACTTCACACCGGTTTGGGGTGCACGTGCTGTCCTTGGCGTAGGCACTTTCAACTACAACGAGAGGAACAAGACATTCAATCAGTCAAATGTTGATTTCTGGAGCAAAAGGGGTCAGCTTTTCGGAGAAGTTAATGTTGACGGTCTCTTGAACTTCTCTCATCTTTTCAGCAAGGCTAACATGCCTCTGTGCGATTTCTACCTCTTCTTGGGTCCTACAGTGAACTTCGGCAGCAAAGGCAGCCAGTTTGTAGCAGAGCAGAGCGTTGATTCAGAGGGCTATTACATTGTTGAGGAGACAAACAAGGTTGTGGGCCGCTTCGGTGCAACTGCAGGTCTTGGCCTCAGCTTCAACATCAACAAATATGTAGGCCTCGGTCTTGAATACCGTGCAGGTGTAACTCCTTCAGTTTTCGGTGACGCTTCACGCGGCCGCAAAGCAGAGTTCAACAACCGCCTCACTCTCCGCCTTGCATACACTATCGGTGGCAAACGCGGCAAGGACGGCTTCGCAAAGAAATATGGCCGTGTTGAGACTGTTGAAGTTCCTGTTGAGGTTCCTGTAGAGAAGATTGTTGAGAAGATCGTTGAGAAAGAGGTTATCAAAGAGGTTGAGGTTGCCAATCCGGCAGCAAGCTCTGTATTCTTCACCATCGGCCGTGCAACTATCGACCAGCAGGACAAAGTTCGTCTTGACCAGCTTGCTGAGGCTATCAAAGCTGGCAGCCCACGCGCAGTTTACACTGTTGCAGGTTATGCGGACAAGGGAACAGGTTCTGTAAAGACAAACCAGAAGCTTTCAGAGAAACGCGCTCAGGCTGTTTACGACTATCTCGTAGGCAAAGGTGTTAACCCGTCTCAGCTTAAAGTTGACGCTAAGGGTGGCGTTGAGAACATGTTCTACAACAAAGCAAGCCTTTCACGTGTAGTTATCCTTTCAAAATAACATAAAAATCACTTGAATTAAAGTGGGCCGGAATTTGCGTTCCGGCCTATTTTTTGTATCTTTGCACCCCTTGTGTATACATGCGCGCGTATGTGTACGGGGAGTTTAATCCAACCAAATTAGAATAGATGCAGTTGAATAAGAAAATAATCGCAGTCGTTTTTTTTCTGATGTTTGCATCGGTGGCCTGGGCCCAGAGAATGGTGCGGGTTTCCGGTGTTGTTACGGATGCGTTTGACAACCAGCCTCTTGTAGGTGCGGCTGTCATGGCAGGTTCCGGAAATGGAGTGGTGACGGATATGGATGGTAAATACAGCATATCGGCCCCTTCCGGTGCGCAGATAACCGTAAGCGCCCTTGGTTACGCAGAGCAGAAAGTTACCGTGCCGGGCGGTATGCAGGAGTGGTATCATGATTTCGCCCTTGAAGATGACAAACTCATGATTGAGGAGTCTGTGGTTATCGCCTATGGTGTGCGCCGCAAGGGAACCGTTGCCGGCTCCGTGGCTTCGGTGAAGGCGGACAAACTGGAGGCAACTCCCGCTCCGGCTTTCGATCAGGCGCTTCAGGGCCAGGTTGCAGGTCTCACCGTCCTCAGTAACAGCGGCGAGCCAAGTTCATCTGCCACTATGACCATACGCGGTATAAACAGTATCAACAGCGGCACCGCTCCATTGTATATTCTGGACGGCATGCCAATCTCGGCAGCCGATTTCAATACCATCAATCCGGCCGATATAGAGAATCTATCCGTGCTGAAAGATGCCTCAAGTACCGCCATCTACGGTGCCCGTGCCGCAAACGGTGTTGTTGTAATCACAACCAAGAGGGGACGTCAGGCCGATAGGGCTGTGATAGAGTTTCACACCCAGCTTGGTATGGGCCGTATTGCACACGGAAATTGGGATCTGATGTCCACTCCGGAGCGTATACAGTACGAAAAAGAGATAGGCCTTACAGAGGGCAAGGATTATGATTTCCTCTCAAAGATAAACGTCAACTGGCTTAATGAGGTCTACAGGAACAATGCCCTGCTGCAGAGCTACGAGCTTAGTGTTTCCGGCGCCGACGATAAAACCAATTACTATATCTCGGGCGGTTTCTATGACCAGGACGGTATTGCGATAGGCTCTGCTTTCCGTCGCTATTCCTTCAAGACAAATCTGGAGAGAAAGGCCGCATCATGGATGCGCATAGGTATCAACCTGAACCTGAACTATCAGGATATCGAGCAGGCCGATGAAGGCGCTTATACCCTTGTCACTCCGATTTCGGCAGCCCGTTTCATGCTTCCGTACTACAGCCCATACAAAGCGGACGGCTCTCTTGCAAGCATTAATGACGGCAGCTGGAAGGGTACGGGCCAGAACCCGTTGGAATGGTCTGCGAACAACCCGCTTAAGTACAAGAAGTACAAGCTTTTCACATCGGTCTTCTCCGATTTCACCCTCTACAAGGGTCTTACCTACAGGGTTCAGGGCGGTGTGGATTATTCACACGTAACAGCACTCAGCCAGAGCTTCCCAAGCTATGCTCCGAACCAGGGCGATGGTACGGCATCACGTCAGAGTACCGATGCAATGACTCTTTCGATAACCAATACTCTGAACTACGAGTTCGATATAGAGAAAATCCATGATTTCCATTTCCTGTTGGGCCAGGAGGGTGTGAAATATCATTTTGAGGCTTTCAATGTGAAGGCTGCTGGCCAGAACAACGACAAACTTACAGACATTGCCACCGGTACCCGTGTCACAGGTTGGGGCAGCACATCGGGCAATGACTACTCTTTCCTCTCTTTCTTCGGCAGGGCAGAGTACAATTATGCGAACAGATACTATGCGGAGGGTTCCATCCGCACCGACGGTTCTTCACGCTTCGGCAAAAAGAACCGCTGGGGTCTTTTCTGGGCCCTTGGCGGTATGTGGGACGTGCGCAACGAAGAGTTTATGAGCGGCAGCAGGAACTGGCTTACAACAGCCCAGCTTGCCGTAAATACCGGAACCTCCGGTAACTCTTCAATCCCTAATTACGAGCATATAGCCCTTATGTCCGGTGGTGCCGATTATGTGGGACAGGCCGGAATGGTTCCTTCCCAGATGGGTAACGAGAACCTAACCTGGGAGACAACATGGAGCACCAACGTGGCCCTTCACCTGGGATTCTGGAGCCGTCTGGACGTTGATTTGGAGTTTTATCACAAACATACGTACAACATGCTCATGTCCGTGCCGCTTACCTACACAACTTCAAACGGCTTTGGCTACCGTTGGGACAATGTGGGTGGTATGGACAATACAGGTCTCGAACTCAACTTCAATGCGCTTGCTGTTCAAGCCGGAGATTTCCGATGGAATGTCAATGCGAACTTCAGCTATAATCACAACGTCATCACGGAGCTGTATAACGGCGTAAAGGAGTACGAGACTGCGAATACAAGCACCAAACTTGTTGTGGGACACCCTGTGGGAGAGTTCTATATCAACCGTTTCGCGGGTGTGAATCCTGCCAACGGTGATCCTCTGTGGTACGACAAGGACGGAAATCTTACGACAGTTCTCAGGGATAGCGATAAAGTGCTTGTGGGTAAAAGTTATTTCGCACCATGGCAGGGAGGCTTCGGTACACAGCTTTCGTGGAAGGGACTTGCATTGTCTGCCCAGTTCAGCTGGGTGGCGGACCGCTGGATGATAAACAACGACCGCTATTTCGACGAGAGTAACGGACGTTTCCAATCCTATAACCAGAGCAGGCGTCTGCTGAAGCGTTGGAAACAGCCGGGTGATGTAACTGATATTCCGCGTCACGGTGTCTATACGGAGTTCGACAGCCGCCTTTTGGAAGATGCCTCTTTCCTGCGTCTGAAGAACCTCATGCTTTCATATTCCCTCCCGAAGAGCCTGCTGGAGCGCAGCCGTGTGTTCAGGGGTGCAAGGGTTTATTTCCAGGGCCAGAACCTGCTAACAGTCACACGCTTCAGCGGTCTGGATCCGGAAGGAACATCCAACATATATGCGGCCCAGTATCCGATGAGCCGCCAGTACACTTTCGGTATAGACCTTACATTCTAGCGGGGAGGATTTGACGATGAAAAAGATATACAGAAATATAATTTCAGTTTTTGCGGCAGCGTTGTTTGCCATCTGTGCAAGCTCCTGCCTGGAAAAAGAGCCTTCTGATGCAATACGTCTGGAGGACGCCATGAATACATACGAGGAGGCAGAGCAGGTGCTGGTTGGCATTTATGCCGATTGGAAAAGCGCTGCCCTTTACAGCGGGCTTCTTACCATACTTCCTGATATTCAGGCAGACCTTGTGTATGCCATAAACGGCAACACCAACGCCTATGTGGATATATGGCAGTGGGAGATTCTTGGTACAAACCGTCATGTGGAGTCTGTTTACGCAGCCCTTTATGCTGTTATTGGAGATTGTAACTTCTTCCTTTCCAAATTGCCTGCGCTTCGCAAGACAATAAAGGACGACAAGACTCTTGAAGTCCTCACCGATTTCGAGGGTGAGGTTTATGTGAGCCGTGCCCTTGCGTATTCAGAGCTCCTGAAGCTGTTCTGCAAGGCCTATGACCCGGTGACAGCCGCCGATGAGTTGGGCGTTGTGCTCGTTAGCAAATATGACGGCAGCGAGCCTGCCATCCGCGCTTCCCTGAAAGACAGCTACCAGTTCGTTCTGGACGATCTTGCAAAGGCGGAGGAACTGCTTCTGGAGGAGGACGACCTCGGATACAACAACGTGTATTTCACCATTACCACAGCGCAGGCGCTTCATGCGCGCGTTGCCCTGTATATGCAGGATTGGGAAGCTGCCGTGGACTACTCCACAAAGGTTCTTGACAAGAAAGACAAGTATGAACTCAGTACCACAAATACCATATATTCATCGGCCGGATTAAGTTATTTCGACTATCTGTGGCAGTATGATTCCGGTACGGAGGTTATCTGGAAAGTGGGTTTCACCGCCACATCTTTCGGAGGAACCCTGGGATCTCCTTTCCTTCACCTTACAACAGACTACACCTATTATTATCCGGATTTCGTTCCTTCTTCCTGGATTCTTGGCATCTTTGACAAGAACGACAAGCGTTTCGAAAGCTATTTCCTTGAGGTGCAGACAGGATATCCGCACGGTCTTGTATGGCCTGTGCTTGTGAAATACTTCGGCAACAGGAACTTTATCCAGAGCAATCTGCTGTACGAGCTTAACATGCCGAAACCTTTCCGCCTTGCGGAACAGTATCTGATTCGTGCCGAGGCTTATTGCCAGCAGGGACTGTACCAGAAAGGTGCAGCGGATGTGACTGCCCTGCACAAAGCCCGCTACTCTTTCAGCGGTGCCGTAACTCTTAACGAAAGCAACTGGCTTAAGTATATCAGTGACGAGCGCGTGCGTGAGCTTTATATGGAGGGCTTCCGCCTTAACGACCTGAAGCGCTGGCATATGGGTTTCGAGCGTAAACCGCAGACCGAGAGCCTTCTGGAGGGCAGCAGCCTGAAGGTGGAAGCGGATAATCCGCTGTTTGTATGGCCTATCCCTATCCACGAGTTGGAAAGCCCGGGAAGCCAGATACAGCCTAATGAAAGCAACAAGTAATTATGAAAAGATACCTCTATATATTTGTTATGGCGACAGTTCTGGCTTGTGGTCAGAGTTGTAAGGAGCAGTATGTCACTTATGACGACAAGGAATATGTGATGTTTGCCGATACATCAAAATTGTATGTCCTGCGTGAGGATATCCTTTCATTTGACGTACCGGTGGTGAGCACGGTTGCCCGCCCTTACGACCGCAGTTTCGCTGTTGAAATCCTGGATGCCGAATCATCGGCCGCCGAGGTGAGGGATTTCCGTCTCGAGAACAACAATTTCACCATCAAGGCCGGTGAGCTTTCCGCAAACATACGTGTTACCGGAGTGCAGGAGAATCTGGAGGCCGGCAAAGAGAAATATTTCACCCTGAAGCTTGTTACCCCGAATGACCTTGTGATGGACTTTTACGGGGACAAGACCAAAGTGCGTTTCCAGCGCAATGAAAAGTTCCGAATAGAGAAATTCACAGGCTGGGCCATGGTAAGTTCCATGTTCCTTTTCCAGTATTCCCTCACCGGAATGTTTCAGAGGCTTATCCATACCCATGCCAGCGACGAGTATGAGAATGGAGTTGTTCTGGAGAGCTTCCTTAGGGATGGCTATGATGTTACGATTGTTTTTGATGATGATACCGATCCTGTAAACCCAACAGTAAACATGCCTGCTGGCCAGGTTGCAAGCGATGAGGCCACTATCTTCGGCATGGTGCATGGTGATGATCATATACTTATAGAAAAGAGTGCCCAGGGCCCCAGCTATTTCTTCGGACATGCCGGTGTTGCGGTGCTTGTGAATCGTTTCTTTGTGGAGAACATCGGTGCTGAGGTTGGTACCGTTGGCCATTTCCTCACGGAGATAGATTGGGTTAGTGACGAAGAGGCCCAGCGCCTTAAAGACGAAGACGGTTTTTAATCTTACTGAATTATGAAAAAGTTAATCAATATATTGCTTGCTGCTGCAATGGTTCTTGCAGCAATCGCGTGTGAGAAAAAGAATCCAACACCAGCCCCGGATCCCGTGGACCCGGTATTTCCGGATCTTGTGGTAAAGACGGTGGCTGCGGGACAGTCTGTTTCCGTGCCGTTCAGCGCCAATATGGACTGGAAAATCACCATTCCTACGGCAATGACCCGTTATTTCTATATAGACAACAACGGATCCAAGGACTATAACCTGAAAGGCGGCAAGGGAAGCCATACCGTAAAGATATGTGCCGAGGCCGTTGAGGTGTTCGAGCCTGTAAGCTGCACCATAGTGATGGCTATGGGAAAGCAGACAAAGGATTTCATAAAAATAACTCTTTCAGCAAAAGAACGTTCCCTTTTGATATATGCCGCAAAGAAAGATGCCGATGGCCATTTCGTACAAACCGAGACAGGAGATTACGAATATGAGGACAAGGCGTCTTCAAGCCTTTTGATGACATGGCCGGACGGCCTTGCAGGCTATGTCCTGCCGGTTAAGGTGGAGGCAAACTTCAACTGGAGCATAGACCCTAACCACCCGGAGTGGTTTGAATCCAGTGCAACTTCTGCAGAGAGCGGCACTTCCTTCCTTGTTTTCAAGGGAGTTGCAGACAAGCTTCCGTTGGAGGACGCGTCTTCAAGAATTTATTTCCAGGACCTCTCTGCAGGTAACCAGCCTGTTTCCGATTTGCAGATTGGCATAAAGGGTTGCAAGGATATACTTTATGTAAACTGTCCTGAGACCATCGAGCTGAATGTGCTGGGCCAGTATATCCAGAACTCAACCGTATATCCTAACGGTTGTCCTGTGGTTATTTCCGCAGCAGAGGGTGCCGGTTTCGTGATTTTCGGCAACGATGGCGGTATGCTTTCAACCTCTGAGGGACAGTGGTTGAGGGCCAAGAGGGATGATAGCGGAAGCTCTTCCAATGTCATCAAGGACATGCATTACATGATTGTTGCCGAGCAGAACAGCAGCGCGGAGCGTTCGGCCCTCGTGCTTGTCCTTCCTGCATATATGATGGAAAAAGGAGACTTTGACGCCCTGTTGCTTAGTGCAGACAGGAAGTCTGTGAAAGACGAGTACAGGAAGTATGTGGTTGCGAATGCCGTACAGATGGGCAAGGAAAGTAAAGGAATGGTTTATCCGTTGAATACCGCATACAATATGGGTGTGAAGGGTGCAGCATTCTGGCGCAGTACAGACAAGGATGAGCACTACAGCATGCTGAAAGCACAGTATGGTACCGAAGAGATCTACACCGTAATGTATAACAGCATGTACTCATACGAGAATGTACTGCTTGCGTGTGATACGGAGTTTGACTCTGTGGCTTATCTGGACCTCCCGGTTGAGGGGGCGGAAGAATACCCATATGACGACTACGTTTCGGTAACTACCCCGGACAGCAGCAATCCAAAGTCTTTTGTACCAGAGCTGATGATGTTTATGGACGGACAAGACGTTGCTGTCATTCTCCGCAAGGAGAGCAATGTGCTTGCCCTTGTAGTGGTGAGGATGGACTATGGTTTCTGGCCGGAGATTAAGTATGATGACATCTGCTTTATGATGACAGGCGGCCTTACTACAGAGAACGGTGCGGAGCTTGTGAAACTTTCTTCGGGAGACTTCTATAACAAGTTCGCTGAATATGGAATTACTGTATACCAGCTCTCCTATGAAGAGACGGGTACTATACTGAACGCCATGTTCTACGTTCCGCCATTCCCGATGGATAGCCCGTCTTCCATTGTGATTCCGGAATTGGACAAAAAGTGGCTGTCTGCCGAGGCCGCAATTTCGGAAAATGACAAGACCTATCTGCAGGTGAGGATGAAACCGGAGCACCCTGAGTACGGCCCTAATGGCGAGATTGTACTCTGGGGCGGTGGCAGAAGGCTTTTTGCCCTGCAGTGTGTAAGAAAATTCGTGAAATAAGCATAGAGATATGACTCGTTCCTATATCAAGATATTTGTCCTGTGTGCAACAGCATTGCTGGCTTTGGCCTGCAATAAGGCTCAGACCCCTGAATATGACGGGGGATACGGCTATGTGCAGTTCAAACTGTACAAGGAGGCTTCTTATCAGAGCAAAGCCATCCAGAGCCAGCTGGAATACCTTAATCAGGCATATAAGATAAAGCTTACAATGGAGTATGAGGGTGATGAGCTCACCCAGACCCTGGTGCTTCAGCACGGTGCGGCGGAGAATGTAGAGTTCGGCCTGCGTTCGGAGAAACTCAAATTGTACAGGGGAGACTATTCACTTCTGAACTTCACCCTTTACGATGCTCTGGACCAGGAACTTTATATAGGGGTTCCCCAGCAGACAGAGTTCAAGGTTGTTCCGGGAGGACTTACAATGCACGACCTTACTGCCAATGTTGTTGCAAGGGGTCATGTGAACTTCACCTTTACGAAAGATTTCGGCGCTTTCACAAACAAGCCTTCCACAAAGGCTGTTAACAGGGAGTACACTTTCGATGAAATACGCTATGTGGACATCACTGTTGTGAATCGTGCTACAAATGTGCGCACAAGCTTCACCAAACTGGAAACCAAGTTCGAAATCATCTTCGGAGATAGCGGTGACGGCTATCAGACCTCCCACCTTACCACTAAGAAGGATGTGGAACTTCCTGCCGGCAGATACGGCATTGTTTCTTACAATACATACGCATCGGACAAGGTCCTATTGGAGACAAATACAAATCCTGCCCTTGCAGACTTTGCGGTGGAGGATAATGTTACAACGAATACCGAGGTCCCAATCACCCTTTACGAGGCCGATGAATATATCAAGGACTATTATGCCCTGTATGAGATATGGCTGTCCCTGGACGGCCCTAACTGGAAATATTCCGGTGTGGAGCATAACTACGGAGTGAACTGGAATTTCAATAAGGACGTTGATCTTTGGGGAGACCAGCCAGGCGTTCAGCTTTATTCAAACGGCCGCGTTGCCATGATTAATCTGGAGGGCTATAACTTCGGCGGTCATCTGCCTGCTGCCATAGGCCAGCTGGATCAGCTGGATCAGCTGTACCTTGGCAATCACAACGACCCAAGCTTCCTGCCGCAGGATCCGGAGAACCCAAGTCTGTCCCGTGCCACCCTTTTCCAGCGTCACAAGCAGCACATGCGTTCTCTGCGCATGCCAACCCCTATGAGCGAGCCTATCGCGCGTGCTCTTAAGGAACACGGCATCAATATCCCGGAGATTGCCATGTACGACTACATGAAGGAGGATGAACTGATAGAGAAGGCAAGCGGCAATACCATCCCTCACATCCGTCTGCAGGACAATATCCACGGTGTGTATTCAAATACCCTGAAGAGTATAGACCCCGCTATAGGCAAGCTGAAAAATCTGGAGTATCTCTTCATTGCCAACTCTATGCTGGAGGAACTCCCTTCAACATTCAGCCAGCTCACCTCCCTCACGGATTTCGAGATCTACAATAACCCCAAGATGGTTAACTTTCCGATGGTTGTCTGTGACCTTCCGGAGCTTGTTTCGGTGAATATTTCCAATAACTCGCAGTGGAGCCCGGAAGAGATTCTAAAGGGTATAAAAGGCCTTGCAACCGGTGCATCCTCATCCAAGATACAGATTCTGTACTGCAGCCAGAACAACTTGGAAGAACTTCCGGAAGAGATAAGTAATTTCAAGGCCCTGGGACTCATAGACCTCATGAGTAACAGGATAAGCAAGGTGGCTCCTTTCGGCCACGACATCAACCTTGTGGACTGTTATCTGGATAATAACATGATCAGTTCTATCGGCCGTGACGAAAGCGGTTTCTTCTGCGGTATAGAGGATATTGAGACATTCTCCGCAAGTTATAACCAGCTGGAGGAACTGCCGGACATCTTCACCAGCAAATCGGCTTTTATCATGGGTAGCGTGGATTTCAGCTACAACCTGATAAAGGGTGTGGAGCATGCAGGTTCCGATGGCAGATATCGCGGAATCAAGGTGTCCACCCTCACGCTGGCAAACAATCCTCTTGAGAAATTCCCGGTGGAATTCAGCGAGTCTGAAAGTATCGTTTCCTTCTTCAATATGCGTGGCTGTTTCATAAACGAGCTGCCTGAGGAAGCATTCAAGGGTTCTACCATGATCAACACAACTTCGATGGATTTCAGCTACAACCATCTGAGTTCCGTTCCAAACAACACCTTCAATGCAGTGTATCTTCCATACCTTTACGGCCTGGATTTCGGCTGCAACCGTTTCTCTTCATTCCCTTATGCAGTGCTGGATTCGGGCTATCTCACAGTTCTGTCTTTCCGCAGCCAGAGGGACGCGAACGGTAACCGTTGCCTGCGAGAGTGGCCTGTGGGCATATATCAGCACAAGGGTCTGCGTGGCCTGTATCTGGGTGGCAACGACCTCAGGAAGGTGAATGACACGATATCCACCCTGTGCTACTTCCTGGATATCAGTGACAACCCGAATATCACTTTTGATGCATCGGATATCTGTTCGGCCTGGATGCAGGGTGCATACATACTGATGTATGACAAGAGCCAGAATATAATTAACTGTGAATATATGCTTCGCTAGGATATGCTAAAGAAAATTCTAAATATAATCGTCGCCGCAATCTGCATTGTGCTTTGTCTGGTGGCTTGCCGCCAGAAAAGCGGAGAGTTGCCTTTCGCTGTGGATCAGACAGAGATTACCGCCCTTAGCGAGGGCGGCGGATACAATCTTGTGCTGGCCTCATCCCAGGCCTGGACTGCCGAGTGCGACCACCCGTGGATTTCAGTCTCTCCTGCAAACGGTCCGGCTTCGGCAGAGTGTGTGGTGCGTGTGGATTCCACCGTTTCCAGCACAGCGCGCCAGGGTCTCATCCGTTTCCACAACCGCGTTACAGGTGATGATATTGATGTGAAGGTTAGCCAGGATGGCTACGGCTACGATATCCATACATCGGAAGATAAGATAAACATCAAGCATTTCGATTATGCGGAAGACCGCAAGTTTGAAGTGAAGGTTCGTGCAAATGTGCCTTTTGATGTGGTGATTCCTGTTACCGCACGCAAATGGCTCAGCTGTGAAATTCCGGAATTCAATTTCGACCGCGGAGCACGTCCGCGTGAGCTTACCCTTAAGTTCAGTTGGGGCGTTAATTCCATTCCTATGGAGCGTGAGTGCGAGATTGAACTGCAGCCAAGGGGCTCGTGGGAGGGCGCCAAGGTGTGCCGCTTCAGTGTTGCACAGAGCGCTGCGCCGGAGATTACCATCGGCCATGACGGAGATTCACTGGCAATCATTTCCCTTGCCCGAAGTATAGTGCTTACCCAGGAAATTCCTTCAGGTGAGTCTATGTCCAACTGGGATATTGTGAAAATGTGGGAGGAGACAGATCCAGGATACACTCCAGAGAAGAAAGGCCGCGTGCGCGCTGTAACATTCAATATGTTCAGCACCACCGAAGGCATACCTTATGAGGTGCAGTATCTTACTGAGGTGGAGGAACTCAGGTTCTTCTCCAATGTAAACTCTTTCCTTTATGATATGGATCCGGGAGAATATATCTGCAAACTGGAAAACCTCAAGAAACTTACTATTTCCGCTTACGGCCTAAGCCAGCTTCCGGAGGAGTTCACCAATCTGAGGAAACTTGAGTGGCTGGATATCAGCAGCAACAATTTTGCTTCCATCCCTTCTGTTCTCACTCCGGAGAATTTCCCTAATCTGCATGCGCTGCTGATCAACACTTGCCAGAGAGGTTATGTTCTGGACCTCAGCAACACCGTGCACAAGGATTTGGCCGGCCTGAAGGGGCCTTTCCCAAGACGACTGCTGGAATGGGAGAAATTGGACACCCTGCGCCTGTCTGTAAACTATCTTGAGGGTGAGATGCCGGATATGCTGGATTATGAAGTGAAATATACAGAGGAGGATTGCCAGACATTGAATTTGCCTCCTGCACTTGTGGGGACACCTAAGGTTCTTCCTAATGCAAAATACTTTGCATTCAACCTTAACCGTCTGTACGGCAATCTCCCTGATTGGGTACTTTATCATCCTAACCTTACCTCGTGGGGTCCTTATGCACTTTGCTATCCGCAGGAAGGACGCGCCAGCAACGGCACGGCGGCATTCTTCAACAATGTTCCTGTGAATCTGGACTATTACTGGGATTTCTACAAGGGATATAAAGAGCACGAGGATATTTATATAGGAGACTAATGCAATGAAATTCAGATATTTGACATATACTCTTGTTCTGGCGTCCATCGCTCTTGCTTCTTCATGTGTGAAAGAGGTGGCCGGCGGCAGCTCAGAGCCCGAAATAAGTATCAAGGATGCTGCAATGAAGGGAGAACTTCTTATAAAGTTCACTCCCGATGTTGTTCCGGTTCTTGAACAGGCAGGCCTCACAAAGGCTGGAAACGCTTGCACCAAAGCGGGTATCCCTTCGGTTGATGAGATTCTTGCAAATTACGGTGCCTATGAGTTCCGCAGGGTTTTCCCTGTGAATGAGAGCAGGGAAGAGGCTACCCGCAAGGCCGGTCTGGATCTTTGGTATCTTGTGCGTTTCGATGCTTCATACGATATTGAGACAGTGGCACGAGAACTGTCTGCCCTTGGTCAGGTGCAGGGTGTGGAGTACAACCATGGTATCAAGCGCGCCTACAATACGGACAAGCGTCCTATACCGTTTATTGCCTCAAAGGCTCTTACCAAGGCCGTAGGCATGTCTTCCCCGGATGACCCATATCTGGAGTATCAGTGGAACCTTATCAATGACGGAGACAACTGGACAAGGGGTTTCCGTGCCGGTGCCGATGTGAACGTTCAGAAGGCCTGGGAGAAATGCACCGGTGATCCGAGTGTGATTGTTGCAGTTGTGGATGAGGGTATTTTCTACAATCATCCGGACCTTGTAGCAAGTATGTGGCACAACGAGGGTGAGACCTTCGGCAGTGATACGGACAATGACGGCAACGGCTATGCCGGTGACTATTTCGGTTTCAACTTCGTGAAGGGCAGCGGTATCATTTCCTATAATCTTGCAGCGGATTCCGGCCATGGAACCCATGTCGCAGGTGTTATCGCAGCCCATAACAACAATGGCATCGGTATCTCATCAATTGCAGGCGGTAACGCCTCAAACCCCGGAGTGAAGGTGATGAGCTGCCAGATCTTCAGCGGAAACTATGTTTCTTCCATACTTGCCGAGGTTGAAGCTATCAAATATGCAGCCGACAATGGAGCAGTTATCCTGCAATGCAGCTGGGGTTACACGTCCTGCCTTGCCAATCCTTATGACTGGGCTCCCCAGTACGGAACAGATGAGGAGTGGATGGAGAACAATATCATTGAGAAAGATGCTCTTCTGTATTTCATCAATACTGCAGGCAGTCCTAACGGCCCAATCCGCGGCGGTATAGGTGTTTTTGCCGCAGGTAACGAGAGTGCCGCAGCTGCCGGTTATCCGGGAGCATACGGGGAATTTGTCTCCGTGATAGGTTCCGCTCCGGACTATACACCGGCTGTTTATACGAATTACGGCTTGTATTCAGATATCTGCGCTCCGGGCGGAGATCAGGATTATTTCTATGATTATGTAGATCCGAGATCGGGATTATACGGTACTATCGGCTGTATCCTTTCAACCGTTCCTTATCAGATTTCAGAAGGTGGATATGCCTGGTTTGAAGGAAGTTCCATGGCAACCCCTCATGTGTCTGCTGCCCTGGCCCTGGCAATTTCTTATGCTGCTCAGAACCATATCTCGCTTACTGCAGACCAATACAAGGAACTTCTATACAGCAGCGCTACACCTATTGATGACTATATGGTGGGCGATAAGGGATATTACAAATACGTTGCGGATCTTGGTCATAACCAATACAAGAAATTGCAGCTGGAATCTTTCAAGGGCAAGCTGGGTCATGGATTCCTTAATGTGAACGGTCTGCTTGATGCCGTTAAAGCTGCGGGTACGGATATGGTGTTCCCGAATGTCCTGTTGGATACGGGCAAGGAGAGCGAATACAACCTTAGTTATTACTTTAATACAGTATCTAACGTCAGCGTTTCATTTGAGGACGATTCTTTGGCTTCCTACCGTGTTTCTGGCAATATTCTTGTATTCAAGGGTATGAAGGAGGGAATCACCAAAGGTCATATCAGCTGCGGAACGCAGTCGGCCGATTTTATTCTTACCGTCAAAGCCGGTTCCAACAATGGCTGGATGTTTTAAAATTGCGTTTGTGAAATGAAAAAACTTGTTTTATTACTGATAAGCGCGGCTTTCTGCTGCATTTCCTGCAAGAAAGCGGCAGTGGATCCGGTAGAGCCCCAGTTGGATATTACCTTCATCAACACCTCCGGTGACTGGAAGCTGGATAAATGGAAGGCGGAGACTGTACCATTCGAATTATATATACACCTCAAGGCCAAAAAATTCGTAATGGCCCACAATGTGGGTTCCATGTACATGGAACGTACAACCGGTTCATACAATCTGGTTACGGACAATTACGGAACCTGTATCCGTGGCCTTTACGACTTCACAAACTCTTTTTGGTCACACACATACAAGATAACTTCGCTTACAGCTTCACGTATGGAATGGGTTGCGATGGACGACCCCGATGATATTCAGGTTTTCGTCCGGGTTCCTGAATTCCCGTTGGATCTGTAAGTGCCTGAACTACAATAAACTATGGGACTTTTTTCCAAGCTGCTATTCAAGATGCTTCCGAAGGTGGATGGAATGGTGACATATTCCAACCTTCTTCTGATGTATGACAACCTGGACAGCCCTCTGGAGGAAACATACACTCCGGAGATAAAGTCTTTCTTGAAAATGCTGCCGCTGAGGATCAACTTCATTGTAGTTATCCTTTGTGTGCAGGGAGAGGTTCGTCTCAAATGCAATCTGAAGGAATACAAGCTTCAGCCTAACGGTCTCATCGTTCTTCCTTCGGGAACAAAGGCGGAGGCTATGGAATTGGCGGATGACAGCAAGGTGATTGTGATAGTCCTGCCGGACCAGACTTATGCTCCGCCGGCTTCCATACATAATTCCATCTATTCGATGGAGAATTTCACGGCTCCTTTCAATATCAAGCTGGAGAATACCGAAGTTCAGAGCGGCATAGGCGTGTACCGTCTTCTGAAGGCGGCCCTGCAGGGAGATCCGGACAAGGTGAATGCAGACCTCGTGAAGAGCTATATGCTTCTTCTGGGCGGTATTGCCGCCGTAGGCTTCCAGCGCTGGAAACTTTCCAACCGCAAGCAAAAGGTGTCCAACAAGGAGCAGATATACAAAGATTTCCTTTATCAGCTTTCGGAAGAATACAGGGAATTCAGGGATGTCTCACATTATGCTCAGAATGCCGGCCTTTCACCGAAATATTTCGCCTCTGTCATCTATGATGCCAGCGGTCACCACCCCCTTGATATAATAAAGGAGCAGGTGATCAATGACGCCAAGTCTCTGCTCCAGAAAGGAAAGAGTGTGGGAGAGGTGTGCGATATACTTCATTTCTCTTCTCAGAGCCAATTCACAAGCTATTTTAAGGCCGCAGTTGGAGTTCCTCCGCGAGAATTCATGAAAATTTTGTAATTGAAACGTAGAGTAGGACATATGCTTCTGCTTCCCTTTCTGTGCTGCGGTGCTTTTGCCGCATCGGCACAGATACGCATGCTTCCGCGCCAGCGCGTGGACAGCCTGCTTCAGGCAGAATCCCGTCCGAAACAGTGGGCTGCAGAGTTCCTGGAATTTGACAGTCTGTATGTGAATCTTGGAACGGCGCACGAAAAATCCGGCCCCCTGAAGGCAGTATACCGCTTCAGAAATGCCGGAGAGTCTGCCATTGCCATCGGCCGTGCGGAAACGTCCTGTGGCTGCGTAAAGGCCTCTGTTTCGCCTTTGTTCTTGCGTCCGGATTCCACTGCCACCCTTCAGGTTATCTACGACCCCAGGGGCCATTCCGGCCGCCATCCACGCTACATCTCGCTTTTCCTGCGGGAACCTGTGGACACCTGCGTTGCCCGCCTGGTCCTGGACTCTTTCATTTTGGAATAGGAAATAAAAAACCAGCCCGAAGGCTGGCTTTTTGTTATGCTCCGAAGTTGTCGAAGAGGATGCTCTCTGGCTGAACGCCCAGGCTGTCCAAAAGGTCGACAACGCATTTTGTCATCATCGGAGGTCCGCACATGAAGTACTTGATATCCTCAGGAGCCTCGTGGTCTTTGAGGAATGTCTCATACATTACATTGTGTACGAAGCCTGCCACATATTTCACTCCTGCTGCATCGGCTGCCGGATCCGGACGGTCCAGTGCAAGGTGGAAGTGGAAGTTAGGGAAGTCCTTCTCTATCTGTGCGAAGTCCTCAAGGTAGAATGCCTCCACAAGTGCACGTGCACCATAGAAGAAATGTACCTCACGGCCTGTCTTCAGAGTTTTGAAGAGCTGCATGATGTGGCTGCGCAAAGGTGCCATACCTGCACCACCGCCTACGAATACGTACTCCTGGCTCTCAGGGTCGTCCTGTGGAAGCAGGAAGTCGCCGTAAGGGCCGCTGATGGTTACGTGGTCGCCAGGTTTGCGGGTGAAGATGTAAGATGATGAGATGCCCGGAGGCACTGGAAGCATCTTGAACACGCCCTTAGGCTGGCTGCGGTCGAATGGAGGGGTTGCGATACGCACGTTATGCATGATCATTCCCTCCTCTGCAGGGTAAGAGGCCATAGAGTATGCACGGATGGTTGGAGTAGGGTTCTTTGCCTTGATGTCAAAGAAGCCGAAACGCTCCCAGTCACCCCTGTACTCCGGTGCAACATCGATGTCTTTGAAATCGATATCGTACTCCGGAATTGCAATCTGGATATACTGGCCGCTCTTGAAAGGAACGTGCTCGCCCTCAGGAAGCTTAACCTTGAACTCTTTGATGAAGGTTGCCACGTTGTCGTTGCTGATAACCTCGCAATCCCACTGGCGAACGTCAAGTGCGCTCTCGTCAACGGCAATCTTAAGGTCCTCTTTCACTTTAACCTGGCAGCCAAGACGCCAACCCTCGGCAATCTGTTTGCGGTTGAAGAAACCAACCTCTGTAGGGAGGATGCTTCCGCCGCCCTCAAGCACGCGGCATTTGCACTGGCCGCAGGCGCCTTTACCGCCGCAGGCAGAAGAAAGATAGATCTTCTGGCTTGCAAGTGCGTTAAGAAGGCTCTGGCCCGGCTCAACCTCAACGTTTTTCTTGCCGTCGTTGATGTCGATTTTGATTTTGCCCTCAGGAGTGATCTTTGCCTTCACATAGAGAAGCAGAGCCACAAGAAGAAGGGTTACAAGCAGGATGACTGCGATGGATGCAATAATTGTATTTGTCATAACTCAGTCCTCCTTAAAGTGTGATACCCATGAAAATCATAAACGCCATACCCATGAGACCTACAGTGATGAAGGTGATACCGATGCCTTTAAGCGGAGCCGGTACGTGTGAGTATGCAAGTTTCTCGCGGATGGCTGCAAGTGCAACAATTGCAAGGTACCAGCCGAAACCGGAACCCAGTGCGTAAACTGCGCTCTCGCCAACATTTGCGAAATCTTTCTGCTGCATGAACAGTGAACCGCCAAGGATGGCGCAGTTCACGGCGATAAGCGGAAGGAAGATACCCAGTGAAGAGTAGAGGGCAGGGAGGAATTTCTCCACAATCATCTCTACAAGCTGCACGAAGGCTGCAATCACCGCGATGAAGATGATGAAGCTTAGGAAGCTGAGGTCTACGTCTGCGAAGCTTTCGCCCAGCCATGCAAGCGCGCCTGGCTTCAGGACGTAAGTGTCCAGCAGATAGTTGAGTGGAAGTGTGCACAGAAGCACGAAGATAACAGCAAGGCCAAGGCCGTTGGCTGTCTTCACGTTCTTTGATACTGCCAGGTATGAACACATACCAAGGAAGTATGCAAAGATCATATTGTCAACAAAGATTGACTTTACGAATAAGCTTAGATATTCCATAATATAAGGTACGTGTTAAATTATTTCTCCTGGAGGTCTTTGTCGAAGCTGCGGTGTATCCATATGATGCAGCCGATGAAAATCAGCGCGAATGGAGGCAGGATTACAAGACCGTTGTTTACATAACCGAGGTCATAGCAGAACTGCGGGATAACCTGGAAGCCGAAGAGTGTGCCTGAGCCGAGAAGCTCACGTACAAATGCGACGATAACCAGGATGAGACCGTAGCCCAGACCGTTGGCGAAACCGTCCACAAGTGAAGGGAGAGGTTTGTTGCCAAGGGCGTAAGCCTCGATACGGCCCATTACGATACAGTTTGTGATAATCAGACCGATGTACACTGAAAGGCTCTTGTCAATTGCATATGTTGCCTCGAAAGCTTTCAGAAGCTGGTCTACAAGGATTACCATCATTGCCACAACCACCAGCTGCACGATGATACGCACACGGCTTGGGATGGTGTTGCGAAGCAGAGAGCACACAAGGCTGCTGAGTGCGGTAACGGCTGTTACCGAAAGCGCCATAACAAGCGCACCCTTAAGCTCTACGGTTACTGCCAGTGAAGAACAGATACCAAGGACGAGCACTGTGATAGGGTTGCCCTTCAGAATAGGGCTAAGGAATGTTTCTTTAAGATTTGCCATAGCTTATTCCTCCTCGGTTTTATTCTCGCAGCAACCCTCTGTGCATTCTGTGCATTCAGTGCAGCAGTCGCCGCAGCACTCATGCTGGCAGCAGCTCTTCTCTGAAGAGAGGAAAGCTTTGTATGCCTCAAGCCAGTTGTTGATGGAGATGTTCAGATATTTGGAAGTCATGGTAGCACCTGTGATGGCGTCAATTGCGTTAGCCTCGCCCTTTGCACCGCCTTTTACGATGTCGAAAGGTTTCTCTGCGCTGTAGTCAACTGCCTTGCCAACAAACTGTGCACGGAAAGATGGGTCGTCTTTGATCTTGCCGCCAAGACCGGGAGTCTCTGAGGCATGGTCGAAGTATGCGCCCACGATATCGGTAGTACCCTGCTTGAAAGCGATGTAGCCCCAAACCGGACCCCAGAGGCCCTGGCCGTAGACTGCAAGAACGCTTACACCGTTGCTGAAGTTGTATACCGGAAGGGCAACCTCGCCGCCTTTGCCAGCGATTGCATAGTTCTGCTTCTTCAGGTCTGAAGTGCTTAGAACCTCTGCATTCTCTGTGCTGAGTGCGCCGCAAACCTCACCGTTGGTGTTTACAAGCTGGATTTCGGAAATGTTCTCTTTGAAGAACTGGATGGTGGCAGCATTGCCGTTCACCTCTGAAAGGTTGAACTGGGCTGCGTTAAGGATTTGGCCGATGGTCTCGGCTTTCTCGTTTGCAGCCTGGTTGGCTTTCAGGCTCTGTGAAACAAATGCCAGAAGCGCTGCCACTACTACAACCACCAGGGCGGTGTAGATAACTGTATATGTATTACTGTTTGTATTCATGGCTTATGCGTTTTTGGAATAGTGTTTCAAAGTTGCGTTCACAACAAGGTGGTCGATGAGCGGAGCCATGGTGTTGCCGAAGAGGATTGCAAGCATCATACCCTCCGGATAGCCAGGGTTGAACAAACGTACAGTTACGCAAAGTGCGCCGATGAGGAAACCGTAGATCCATTTGCCGCACTCTGTCTGTGCTGCAGTTACAGGATCGGTTGCCATGAATACTGTACCGAATGCGAAACCGCCCATGATAAGCTGATACCAGCAAGGAAGGTCTGTTGCGCCGCCAATCTGGCCAAGCCAGCCTACAAGCAGGGCACCCGCAACGCTTGAAAGCATGATCTTCCATGAAGCGATGCCTGTGTAGATGAGGATGACTGCACCGATGAGGATTGCTACTACGCTTGTCTCACCAACCGCACCGCCTACATTGCCGATGAACAGGTCCATGGCGCTGATGCCGCGTGCAGCAAGGCCCTCAAGGCTTGCGGATGCAAGAGGTGTTGCGCCGCTGAAGCCGTCGGCAACTGCAGTTCCCGGGAACCAGCATGTGCCCTCGGTGATGAAACGGTGAAGACCGCCTGTCCAGTAAACGTCGCCACTCATCTGGCTAGGATAGCTGAAGAAGAGGAATGCACGTGTGAGAAGGGCAGGGTTCCAGATGTTCATACCTGTGCCGCCGAAGATCTCCTTGCCGAAGATAACCGCGAATGCAACAGCGATTGCAAGCTGCCACAAAGGAAGGTCTACCGGAACGATAAGCGGAATGATGAAGCCTGATACAAGGTAACCCTCGCTAACCTCGTGACCCTTGATTTGTGCCGAAGCGAACTCTATGCCCAGACCTACAAGGTATGATACAAGGTAAAGAGGGATGATACGCAGAAGGCCGTAGCCGATAATCTGCCAGAAGCCGTAATCCAGGCCGAATGCTGCGCTGTGCTGGTAGCCTATGTTCCATACGCCGAAGCAGAATGCAGGCACAAGCGCCATGATTACGATGATGAGAAGTCTCTTCAGATCCACGCAGTCGCGAACGTGTGAACCGCGTTTTGCAACTGTGTTCGGAACAAAGAGGAAGGTCTCGAATGCATCAAATGTCGAATGCAGGAAGGCCAGTTTACCACCCTCGCAGAAGGTTGGTTTGATTTTGTCTACAATTGAACGAAGTTTATTGCTCATGATAGGTCCTCCTTATGCCATTTCTTTCAACATTAGGTCTATACCCTTGGCGATGGTCTCCTGCCACTCTATCTTTGAAGGGCAGATGTACTCGCAGGTTGCAAGGTCCTCCGGAAGTACCTGATAGATGCCGTACTGCTCCATCTTGTCTATATCGCCGGCCATGCAGGCTTTTGCAAGATAAACAGGGAACAGGTGCATCGGAAGTACGTCAGAGTAGATGTTATTGAACATGAATGCGCGAACACCGCCGTGGATGTTTGTGTCCATGTCGTACTTCTTGCTTGGGCAGAGCCAGCTGAAGTAGCTGCGTGAAACAGAGTGCTGCTTGCTGCGGATAGGGTTGATCCAACCGAACATCTCGTAGTAGTCGCCCTCTTCGATAAGGCTCACCTGGTTGTCATGGAAACCAAGGAAGCCCTCTCTGCCGGCGTTCTCGCCGCAAAGGACGTCGCCGCTTATCACGCGTACGTTACCCTCTGCAACAAGGCTTGCGATTGAGGCCATGCACATGCCCGGAACGGTTCTTACGTAACCGGTCTTGGCAGCCTTAGGGCCTGTTACAGCCACAAGACGGCTCTGGTCCAGTTTGCCTGTTGAAAGCAGACGGCCGATGGCGGCAAGCTCCATAGGGGTGATTGTCCACACGGTCTCGCCCTTGCGGATAGGGCAGATGTGGTGAATCTGGATACCTACGTTGCCTGCAGGGTGTTTGCCCTCGAAATAGTGGATCTCGGCGTCTTTCATAGAGCCCATTGGAGTGGTGCCCTGGCATCTGCAAAGGCTGAGGTGAACTTTCACGCCGGTCATCTTTGCGATTGCGCTGATACCTGCCTGGATGTTGGCGGTTTCGCCCTGGAGGATGAACTCCGGATCCGCTGCGTTAGGGGCAGAGCTGAAGCCTGACACAAAAACAGCCTTAGGAGTTACAGCCGGGTTGGCTACAATACCGTAAGGCCTCTGGATAAGGGATGCCCAAAGTCCGCTCTTCAGCAGCAGGGCTTTAATCTGGTCGGCAGAAAGTTTGTCTACGGAAGAAGTACCGAAATCCTCGTGTACCTGCTCTTTGTCCGCTTTAACGACTACAGCCAGAAGTTTGCGTTTTTCACCGCGAACAACACTCTGTACTGTACCGCTTACCGGGCTGGTGAACAGAATCTCCGGACACATCTTGTCTGCGAATAGAGGGGAGCCGGCTTTTACAGCGTCACCTTCCTTCACAAGGAGCTTTGGAACAAGGCCCTTGAAATCGGTTGGTTTCAGTGCAACAGCATCGGGGGTCACCTCCATCAGGACCTTCTTCTGCGCCGCACCGTTCAGGGGCAGATCAAGGCCTTTTTTGAGTTTGATGTTGTTTGACATTATTGAAATAAATTTTGTGAATTTGCATTATGCAATAAAAACAAGCGAAGATACGAAAATTTCCTTAATTTTGCAGAGTTATGAATGATAATATAAGCGCAATTTTTGAAGGGTTGAATCCGCAGCAGATGCTTGCTGTAAATCAGATTGAAGGGCCTGTGCTTATTGTAGCCGGTGCCGGTTCGGGCAAGACCAGGGTCCTTACATGCAGAATAGCCAACATACTTTCCAAAGGGGTGCCCTCCTCTTCCATCCTCAGCCTCACTTTCACCAAAAAGGCGGCGGGGGAGATGAAGGAGCGTATCGCCTCCATGGTGGGTCCCCGTGCCGCCCGCGGCCTTGTGATGGGTACCTTCCACAGCGTGTTCGTGCGTTTCCTGCGCGATTATTCAGAGTTTCTGGGCTATCCCAAAGACTTTACGATATACGACACATCGGACTCTGTTTCAATGATAAAGGCCTGTCTGAAGGAGATGAATCTGGACGACAAGGTCTATAAGCCGAAAACCGTGCTGGGGCGCATCTCGGCGGCGAAAAACAATCTTATCTCCCCGTCTGCCTACGTTATGAACCAGGCCGTTACGGAGAAGGACCGCATAGCCAAGATGCCGCGCCTCGCAGAGGTGTACGACCTGTACTGGAAGAAGTGTCGCGCTGCCGGAGTGATGGATTTCGACGACATCCTCTTCGAGATGAATATCCTTCTCCGGGACAACCAGGCGGCGCTGGAGGAGATTTCGGCCCGATTCTCCCACATCCTTGTGGATGAGTATCAGGACACCAACCGTGCCCAGTATCTTATCCTTAAAAAACTTGCCGCCCGTCACGGCAATATCTGCGTGGTGGGAGACGATTCCCAAAGTATCTACGCCTTCCGTGGCGCCAGAATAGAGAATATCCTTAATTTCAAGAAGGATTATCCCAATTGTGCCATTTTCCGCCTGGAGCAGAACTACCGCAGCACCCGCACCATTGTGGACGCTGCCAATTCGCTTATCGAACACAATACGGGACGCATTCCCAAAAAGTGCTTCTCACAGGCCGAAGAGGGCAGCCTCATACATCTTATAAAGGCCTATTCAGAGCAGGAGGAAGCCGCGCTTGTGGTGTCTTCCATTGCCGATATCATACGCAGGGAAGGTGCTCAGTATCAAGACTTTGCAATTCTGTACCGCACCAATGCCCAAAGCCGTGCCGTGGAGGAGGCCCTGCGCCGCAGGAACATTCCGTATATGATATATTCCGGCAATTCCTTCTTTGAAAGGGCGGAGGTGAAGGATGTGATGGCCTATCTGAAACTGGTGGTGAACCCACTGGATGACGAGAGTTTCAAAAGGGTGGTGAACAAGCCTGCCCGCGGTATAGGTGACACCTCTCTCGCGGCCCTCATGGCTGCCGCCCTGGACAATGGGAAATCCCTTATGGAGACTGCCTATTATGATGGTCTGGAAAAATATAACCTGAAGCCTGCCGCCATTGCCAAGATCCGTCTTTTCACCAACATGATGCTTGGCTTCCATAATAAGGTGAACGATACGGATGCTTTCGAGCTTGCCAATTCCGTTGCAGGCGAAAGCGGCATCCTGGCGCTGTACCGCAGCGATTTGTCTGTGGAGGGCCAGGCAAAGACGGCCAACGTGGAAGAGCTGCTGAATTCCGTGAAGGTGTACATAGAACAGTGCGAGAACGAGGCCTATGAGGACTATCTTGCCGCCCACCCGGAGGTGCAGGATGTAAGCGCTGCCAATCCGCTTAAGGATTTCGTGGTTACGCTGCCGCAGTATCTGGAGAATGTGGCTCTTCTGTCGGCCGTGGATGTGGACGAGGATCAGACCAACAACAAGGTGGGCCTTATGACTGTCCATTCTTCCAAGGGTCTGGAATTCCCTTATGTGCACATCGTGGGAATGGAGGAGAATATCTTCCCAAGCGGCGGTTTCATGGCCAGCCCAAGCGATGTGGAGGAGGAGAGGCGTCTTTTCTATGTGGCCCTCACCCGCGCCATGAAGGGGGTGAAGCTGTCTTTCTGCTCTTCGCGCATGCGCAACGGCAAGACAGAGTCCAATGATGTAAGCCGATTCATACGCGAGATAGATTCCAAATATATAGACAATCCGTTGAGGGAAGATTTCGCCGCCGGCCAGCGCAGGGAACATGCCGAGGCCTTTGTGCGCGACCTTACAGGAGGCTCCCGCCGTTTTGCGCCGTCAAAACCCGCGTCATCTGCTGTGTCTTCCGCCCCTGCAAGGCCTGTAAGGCCCGCTCCGCCGCAGAGGGTGCCCGATGCCAATTTCGTTCCTTCCCCAATCTCAGAGTTGCGTCCGGGCCAGAGGGTGGAACACAACCGCTTCGGTTTCGGCAAACTTCTGTCCATTGTGGACGACGGCGGAATGAAGGTGACAATAGACTTCGACGACTTCGGCGAGAAGGTACTTTTACTGAAATATGCCAAAATCAGAATAATTGATTAATTTTTTCAACTTTAATCATTGTTTTTCAATAAAAGTATTATATTTGCATCGAAGTTTTTCATAGTTTAAGTTTAGGTTAAGTAGCCGGGCACAGGAGCGATTCCTCTGTCCGGTGAATTTTTTTTGTCTGTGCGGTGTGATTCGGGTTTGTCGGGATGGTAAAACAAAAAGCCCGGCCATAAGACCGGACTTTTTCGTGCGCGAGATGAGACTCGAACTCACACAGGTTTTACCCCACTAGCTCCTGAAACTAGCGCGTCTACCATTTCGCCACCCGCGCAAAGTGGATTACAAAGATACGTCTTTTTTGAATAAAAGCAAAAAAAGTGTAACTTTGCAAGCTGTATTCGGTGTTTTTCCGGTACTTTATATAATAAATAGCATGCAGGATATTAGAAATATTGCGATTATCGCCCATGTAGACCACGGTAAAACCACTCTTGTGGACAAGATGATCTATCAGGCTTCACTGGTAAGAAACCAGGAAAAATTGGGCGAGCTGGTTCTGGATAACAACGATTTGGAGAGGGAGCGTGGCATCACAATCCTTGCGAAGAACGTGTCGGTTCCTTATAAAGGTGTAAAAATCAACATTATCGATACCCCGGGCCACAGCGATTTCGGCGGTGAGGTGGAGCGTGTGCTTAACATGTGCGACGGCGTGCTCCTGCTTGTGGATGCATTTGAGGGTTGTATGCCTCAGACCCGCTTCGTGCTGCAGAAGGCCATCGACCTGGGCAAGAAGCC
The DNA here is from genome assembly GCA_024401715.1 of Bacteroidales bacterium. Taxonomy (GTDB): domain Bacteria; phylum Bacteroidota; class Bacteroidia; order Bacteroidales; family UBA932; genus Cryptobacteroides. The sequence continues at coordinate 6,018 of JAKSKO010000024.1, read as the reverse complement.
TATCGTTGTGATAAATAAGGTGGACAAGCAGAACTGCCGTCCGGACGCTGTTCAGGAAGAGGTGTTCGATCTTATGTTCAACCTGGGCGCCACAGAAGAGCAGCTGGATTTCCGCACAATCTATGGCAGTGCCAAGAACGGCTGGATGAGCACAGACTGGAAAAACCCTACCAACGACATCACAGCCCTGCTGGATACCATTCTTGAGGTTATCCCTGCACCGCAGGTTCAGGAGGGTACGCCTCAGATGCTTATCTCCTCTCTGGAGTACAGCCCTTACGTGGGCCGTATCGCAGTGGGAAAGGTTACCCGCGGCAGTCTTCAGGCCGGAATGCCGATATCTCTTTGCAAACGTTACGATATCATACAGAAACAGCGCATCAAAGAGCTGATGATCTTCGACGGACTTGGAAAAACCAAGGTGGAAGAGGTTCAGTGCGGTGACATCTGTGCGGTTGTGGGCCTTGATGGCTTCGAGATTGGTGATACCGTTGCGGATTTCGAGAATCCGGAGGCGCTGCCTCCAATAGAGGTGGACGAGCCTACAATGAGTATGCTCTTCACCATCAACAACTCCCCATTCTTCGGCAGGGACGGCAAGTTCGTAACTTCACGTCACCTGAAAGACCGTCTGGACAAGGAGTTGGAGAAAAACCTCGCCCTTCGCGTGAAACCGGGCCTGAATGCCGACAGTTTCAATGTTTACGGCCGAGGCGTCCTGCATCTTTCTGTCCTGATTGAAACCATGCGCCGCGAGGGCTTCGAGCTTCAGGTGGGCCAGCCTAAGGTTCTGGACAAGATGATAGGCGGCCAGCGTTGCGAGCCTATCGAAAGTCTCACCATTGATGTTCCGGAGGAATACGTGGGCAAGGCCATAGAGATTACAACAAGGCGCAAGGGTGCGCTTATCCAGATGGAAAGCAAGGGAGACCGCACCCATCTGGAGTTTGATATCCCTGCCCGCGGCCTTATGGGCTTGCGTTCCAACCTGCTCACCGCATCGGCCGGAGAGGCTGTGGTTGCACACCGTTTCAAAGGTTACGAGCCTTATAAGGGTGATATAGAGCGCCGCAACAACGGTTCGCTGGTATCTTTGGAAACAGGCCTGAGCGTTGCATATTCAATGGACAAGCTTCAGGACAGGGGCCGCTTCTTCATAGATCCGGGAGAGGATGTGTATATGGGCCAGGTTGTGGGCGAGCACACCCGCGAGCGTGACCTCAATGTGAATATATGCAAGACAAAGAAGCTTACAAACGTGCGTGCCGCAGGTTCGGACGAGAAAGTGATGCTTCCTCCTCCTATACGATTCTCGCTTGAAGAGGCTCTGGAGTATATACAGGAGGATGAGATGGTGGAGGTTACACCTCATGCCATGCGTCTTCGCAAGGTGCTGCTGGACCCTCTTGCCCGCAAACGTCAGGCAGGTGCCAATGCGGCCGAGGATGACGAATAATCTTTGACATAAAAAATAATTTTATTATCTTTGTCGGCTCATATTCCGTTTATGAATAAAAACGAATTTATAATATCCGTAAATGGGCTGGCTCCGGGGGAGACAACTTTCCTGGGGAATGCAGATAAAGAGTTCTTTGTGAAGTTTGAAAACTACGAGATCCTTGATGCCGATCTGGACGTGACTTTGTTCGTGGACAAGCAGCATCACTATGTGGATATCGACTGCGACGTGGACGGCACAATCACGGTTCCGTGTGATAGATGTCTCGCCCCCGTTGAAATGCCGGTTTCCGCCTCGGCGTCTTTCCGATTGAGTATGAAAGACGGTGGGGCAGCATTGGAAGAGGATCAGGAAGAGGTTTTTCTTTCTGAAGGCTCGGATGTTCTTGACCTCAGCCAAGAGGTATACGACTTTGCGCTGCTTGCTCTGCCCCTCCAGCGATTCCACGAAGAAGGGGAATGCGACAAAGCCGCTCTTGACTACCTTTCAGAGGGAGAACCGGATGCTTCGGAGGAAAGCGCTCCCACGGACTCGCCGTTTTCAGGCCTTGCAGATTTGTTGAATAAGAAAAATTAAAAGTTATATATTATGGCACATCCAAAACACCGAATCTCTAAACAGCGTAGAGATAAAAGAAGAACACATGATCACGCTGCAGTTCCAACTCTGGCAACTTGCCCTAACTGTGGCGCAACTGTAATCTACCACCGCGTATGCCCTGAGTGTGGCTACTATCGTGGTCGTCAGATCATCGAGAAGAAAGCTGAGTAGTTTTCCCGATGGTCATAGACGGAGTTTCAGCTGAGACTCCGTTTTGTGAAGTTGTTTTAAAATAATCCTGCTTCATTTCTTATGCATCTTTTTGGCTTATATTCCTTCTTTCATCAGTCACATAGCTAAGGCTATGCTCCTTCTTCAAGAAGAAATCTAATCTCAAAAATCTGCTATAATAAATTTCGCGAATCATTTCAAAACGACTTCTTGTGTCTTGAACGGTCCCGTAGTTCAACGGATAGAATGGAAGTTTCCTAAACTTTAGATAGCAGTTCGATTCTGCTCGGGACTACAAAAATGCCGCTTAAAAGCGGCATTTTTGCATTCCCCTGTATTTTCCTTATATTTGTATCAGTGTAATATATATGATTTAACCTATGAGAAACTTAAAGTTTGTTGCTTGCATTGTGCTTGCTCTCTGTCTTGCGGCATGTAAAAAGAATGGTCCCCAGATCACCGATATCAAGGGCACTATCGAGTATGAAACTTCAGAGAGGATAGACGGCGCAATCTGCTATCTGGGTTCTCTGGGCCATACCAAGATAGGATCGGCAATGCAGCTGCGAACCAAGCTGCAGGCAGATGGCGCCCAGGCCCAGATTTTTGTAGTCAACTCAACCGAGCTTGATGCCAACAAGGAGGTTCTCAAGAAGGCTTGGGAAGACGGAATGATAATTGTGGAGCTGCACCCCGATGCTGCAGCGCACGAGGCTTTCTGGAAATATGCCGGAGGTCCTGCATATCTTAAACCGGGTCAGGCTCACGATCTTGTGTTGCTTGCTGTAAAAAGATATTCATGTTATCAGTTGCAGAACCCTCTTGCCAAAGGTTTCTTTGAGGTGAATCAAGGTGAACTCAAGACAGACAATGCTTCTGAAAGCGGTTCAAAGGATTGTGAAGACCTCCATAACTATACCGGAGTGCCTGTGCCTATAGCAGACACCCAGGAATTCTGGAATACAAAACTGTCTGCATTTGTTTCTTGGGTCAATAAGAACGCAGGAAAGATGGAATTAGGTGCAGAAGTTCCGTCTTTTGACGGCGACATATACAAACGCATTACCGATGCCAACTATTGCCAGTGCATTACCAAGACCTTTAATGTCGGTGCGGATAATTATGAAATCTGCCATGTGGCATTGTCAGACCGGGATTACGTGACCCGTCACTCCACAGTTGACGTTACCATCTACATAGCACCGCTCTATTCATACGAGATGAACGGCAACACCGGTGGCGATTACTACTTTGTAACCACCGAGGTTGTGTCACACAACAAGCCGTTGTATGACCTGTATAAAGTATGGCATGGCTGGGTGAGAACCTGGGCTCACGTGTTCTATGGCAAGCACATGAATCTGGATTACAGACTGCTTGACTCAAACAATGATGCCTTGAGCAGTGATATCATTTCTTTCTTCCAGACTCCTTGCCCGGAGACGACCACCGATGGCAGAACATACAACAAGGGATTCACCGCAGGGTTGAATATCAACGGTCAGATAGGCATTTCTGGCAGCAATCCCACTGCCCTTATCACAGTGGGCGGTTCATTCACCTGGAGCAACAGCGAAAGCCGTACCGTGTCCGATCAGAGCATTGTGATGAGCACAGACACCAAAGACCGCAAAGTGTCATACACTTTCAACTGCAACAATGACCGTGAGGAGGATTCCACTGAAGACGCTATTCCGGCACTTGCACGTTCAGATCAGAAATGCGAAGCTTCGTGGGTATGGCATGTGAACAATACAAAAGACGACGACAAATCCACTTCATTTATCCTTGAGTTTACCATGAACCCGGTATATGGCTGCAGATGGCGTCACGCCACATGGGGAGTAGAAGGTGACTACAAGGAGGCCAATCTCCTTAACAGTAACAACCGTGCTTCCTACTTCAATGTTGCCATTCCGGACCGTACCCGTACGGGTGTGTTTGAGATCAAGGCAACAAATTCGCAGTACGTGCAGGGACTTACCATTAAGGATGGCAGCGGCAATGTTGTAGCAAAGGATGATGGCGCATACGAGAAGAACCAGGTTCAGAGATACCAGATTCCTGTGGGCACTTACAATGTGTATTACGCCATTCGTGACGGAGATACAGGTGAGCTTCTTAGCAACCGCTGTATCGAGAATGTTGAAATCAAGACATCCGAGACCACAAAGAAATCGTCAATGGATGGCAAAGAAATAAAATAACGCATGAATAAAGCACATTCTGTTCTGGTAGTTGCCTTTTTATGCGTAGTGCTGGCTGCCTGCCAAAAGAATACTCCCGCAAAACCGCCACACATTTCTTACGGCGATGTTAAACCGGAGATTCTGGAAAGCGAAAAGGTAAAGTATGACCTTGGCTTTGGGCTGTCGGTCCCGGACATGGTGCTCTACAGCAATCCTGACGCCTTGGCAGAATGCACATTCCCGGGTTTGCATGTGGACAACTTCATAGAAGTGCACGTGGAGGTACTTCCCATATATGCATTCGGCTCCGGCAACACTTCCGGTGATTATTATGCAGTGTCCGGTTATGTGGTGGCTCACAATGCATCAGCCTTTCGCATGGGTACGGCGCTAAAGGACAGCGGATGGATAAAAAGCGATGAAAAAGAAGGTGCGGGAGATTATGTGAACTATGCGGCGTGGTTCATGTCCAAGATGAATATCGATTTCCAGCTGCTTGCCGAGGACGGCAGCCCGGTAAGCAATGAAAAGGTTAACTTCTTTGTGACTCCGGAACCGTCCACATCCATAGGAGAACGCACCTACACAAAAGGCTTTACATTTTCTCTGCAGCCTGCCCTCACCGTTGGCACGGTAAAAAAGGAGACCGCAGAGGGAACTCCGGCCTGGACCGTGACTCTGCTGGGATGCGTGGGTGTAGGTCTCAACTGGGACAACAGCAGCTCGCAGGTGCTGCCGGACCAGACATTCGAGATGAGCACGGAACCGTACAACAGGACTGTCTTCTATACCCAGAAGACCAATAATATCACCACTTCCGTTCATGAGGACTGCTCGCCTGAGATTGCCCGCAGCGATGAGCGTTTTGATTTCAGCTGGGTATGGCATGTGGCTCCGGGTGCGTATTCAGCAAAGGATTACGGCTTTGGAAAGATGAAAATGAAGGTGACGGTCAATCCTGTATTGATGGGAAACATCAAGGCATGTGTAACCCTGACCAAGAAGGATAAGGACGATCCTCAAAAAATAGACTACGAACAACACCCGTTCGACTGCAACAATATGAAATTTGAATCTCGTTCCGACTCCAAGATCTTGGAGATACCTGCCATGAACCGCATTCCGGTGGGTAACGTGGAATTCAAGAATACAACCCGAAATTATGTGACGGATATCCATGTATACCGCAATGGAGAGAAGGATGTGGCCAAAGAAGCCTATTCCACTGTAGAAGGTTATTACGACGCCAATGAATCCGTAGCATTCATGTTGCGTGAAGGCAATTACGATGTGGTATACAATATCCGGAACGGAGATACCGGAGATATCATAGGCACCTTTATGATTGAAAATGTAAATGTAAGCCGCGACGATATCCGCAAAATTTCCACAATGGATGGCAAGAGAATATAAATAACGCCTGGATTCATATAACGGTCTGCTGCAGGGCACCTTCGGCCCGTATGCAGACAAGCCGCCAGAATTTCGCCAGAAATGAAATAAAAAAAGAGCAACCTGCTGATTTCAGTAAGTTGCTCTTTCTTTTTGTGCGGAAGGCGAGACTCGAACTCGCACAGGAAAACTCCCACTACCCCCTCA
>JAKSKO010000023.1 GCA_024401715.1 Bacteroidales bacterium | reverse complement strand
TAGGGTTCTCTGCAAGCTCCTCCACGGTAACTATGGCGTCGCCCCTTTCTGCGGCCATCTGAACCGCAACGGGGCAGTTTCGCTTGTGTACCATGATTTTTCCGTTATCCTGCTTGAAGCCTATCACCTCGTCTCCCGGCAGAGGTTTGCAGTGTTCGCATCGGTCGTAGATAAGGTCCAGGTCTGCGAAAGCGGAACGGGCCGATGCCTGTATGCGGCGCTCTGCCTTGTAGGTTTTCACGTGGTTCAGCCATTCCGGAAGAGGTTTCACGTCGTCGCTGGTGAACACCTCCACAACGTCTCCGCGGTGCAGCTGCGTTTTCACCGATGAAAGTTTGCCGTTTATGCGGGCATACTGGGCGTGATTGCCTATGTCCGAGTGCAGCTCATATGCGAAATCTATCACGGAAGCACCCTTCGGAAGTATCACCACTTTGCCGCGCGGCGTAAGGACATAGATATCCTCATTATAGAAAGAGGTGCTTACGCCCTTCATGAAATCGTCCGTGCCGCTTTCGGCCATCTCCTTCAGAATGGATTCCAGCTTCTTGGTCCACTGAACCTTGTTCTCCGCGGTACTCTGGGCCAGGAAGCCTATCTGGGAGTTGCGAAGCATGCGCTGCGAACTTATGTGCAGCTCTTCCCAGTGTCCGTGGGTGCTTAGAAGTTTCACGTGGAAGCTCTGGTAGCCGTTCTCTTTCGGGCGGTCTATATAGTTTACCACACTGCCAGGGCGCTCTTTATAGAAGTCTGTGAGGGTGGAGTAGATATACAGGCTGGTGTCTTTCTCGTTCCAGCCTTCGGCCATGTCATAGATGATGCGGATATAGTGCTTGAACTCCACCTTGCTGTAGTCCCCGCCCTCTTCGTGCATGTTGCGCCATATGCTGTACGGCTTGCGGTAGCGTATCTCCACCTTGTTTTTTATCCCGCGCTCCGAAAGTATCATTGAAATGTGGGCCACAAAGTCCTGCAGCTCGTCTTTTGTGCGCTGCTTGTCATCGGCCAGCTGCTGCTCCAGCTGCTCGTATTCGCGCGGGCAGCGGAATTTGAAGGACAGGTTCTCCAACTCCGATTTCACGCGGTAGAGGCCCAGGCGGCCGGCAAGGGGAGCATAGAAGAAGTCTGTCTCACCGGCAATCTTCATCTGCTTTGCGGGTGGCATGCTTGCCAGGGTGCGCATGTTGTTAAGCCTGTCGGCCAGCTTTATCATGAGGGCGCGTATATCGAACTGCACCGAGCCCAGAATCTGCTTGAAGTTCTCCACCTGCTTGCTCTGGCCGTTCTGCGGGGTCTTTTTCGTAACCACGTCCACAAGGAAGGCCACGTCATCGCCGTAACGTTCGCGTACCTGGTCCATGGTGAAATCCGTGTCTTCCACAACATCGTGCAGCAGGGCCGCAATTATACAGTGAGGGTCCAGCTCCATGTCCTTGGACACGATTTCCGCCACCGATACCGGGTGGATAATATATGGTTCTCCACTGCGGCGTTTCTGAGAGGCATGTTTTTCCGCCGCCAGCTGGTAGGCGTCCCAGATAAGGTCCAGTTCTTTGTTGTCGGCACCTCTGTGCTGCGCTTCTTTCAGGATTTCAGATACCCTGCGGTCCAGTTCTTCCATAGCTGCTAGTATTCAATTTTTGTGAGGAACAGTGCGTGGCCCGGCACGGATTGTCCGGCGTCGCCGCGTTCCCCTTTTCCGTCTAAAATCTCAAGTATGTATTCGGGCTTGTGCACTCCGCGGCCTATGTCCACCATGGTGCCCACAATGGCCCTCACCATGTTGCGCAGAAAGCGGTTTGCTTCAACGGTGAAGGTTACAGCCCCGTTTGTGCGTGCCCCGTTGCAGTCCCTGTCCTCTTCCCATCGGGCGGCGAAGATTTCGCAGATGCTGGTGCTGTTGTCAGAGCCTTTCTTTTCGAAACAGCTGCAGTCGTGCACGCCCAGAAGATAGCTGCATGCCCTGTTCATGGCATCCAGGTCCAGGGGATAGCGGCAATACCAGCTGAAAGCGTTGCGGAAAGGGTCTTTCCTGCTGTGGATGTGATACTGGTACTGGCGTTTTTTTGCCCCGAAGCGTGCGTGGAAATCATCATCCACTGCGCAGATATCATAAACCGCAATCTCTTTGGGGAGAATGGCATTTAATTTGTATGCCAAGTGCGCGCAATCGATATCGTCCTTTGGACTGTCAAAATGCGCAACATAATCGCTGGCATTCACACCCGTATCTGTGCGTCCGGCTCCCACAACACCTGTAGGGCAGCCCAGAAGCATCCCCAGGGCGTCTTGCAGGCAGCCTTGGACAGAGCGGTCCCGGCTTTGGACCTGCCATCCGCAAAAGGCCGAACCATTGTATGCCAGAGTGATTTTATATCGCATTTTTTATTATCTTTGCGTGATTTGAAAAGACAAATTTAGTAAAAATATAATATGGATAGCGTAAACATTAAAGAATTGAACGACCGCATTCAGAAGGAAAGCCAGTTCGTGGATATGCTTTCAATGGAAATGGGCAAGGTTATCGTGGGCCAGAAACACCTGGTTGAGAACCTTATGATTGGCCTGCTTAGCGGCGGCCACATTCTTCTTGAAGGCGTTCCCGGTCTTGCCAAGACTTTGGCAATCAACACTTTGTCTAAAGTTGTGGATGCAGACTTCAGCCGTATTCAGTTTACTCCGGACCTTCTTCCGGCCGATGTTATCGGTACACTCATCTATTCGCAGAAAAACGAGAACTTCACAATTCGCAAGGGCCCGATTTTCGCGAATTTTGTTTTGGCCGATGAGATAAACCGAAGCCCTGCCAAAGTGCAGAGCGCCCTTCTGGAGGCCATGCAGGAGAAACAGGTTACAATAGGTGACGAAACTTTCAAGCTTCCGCAGCCTTTCCTTGTTATGGCAACCCAGAACCCTATAGAGCAGGAGGGAACCTATCCTCTTCCGGAGGCCCAGGTGGACCGTTTCATGCTTAAGGTTGTTGTGGGATATCCAAGCCCGGAGGAAGAGAAGCAGATTATCAATATGAACCTCAGCGGGGAGTTCCCGAAACCGAATGCCATTCTGAAGCCGGAGGATATCATCCGTGCGCGTGAGGTGGTGCGTGAGGTTTATATGGACGAGAAGATCCAGAAATACATTGTGGATATCGTGTACAGCACACGTATGCCGGAAAAATACAAGCTGGAGAACCTGAAGGACCTTATTTCCTGCGGTGCTTCCCCACGTGCCAGCATCTCTCTTGCGCAGGCGGCAAAGGCCTATGCCTTCATCAAACGCCGCGGATATGTTATTCCGGAGGATGTGCGCGCCGTATGCCCGGAGGTTCTGCGCCACCGTATCGGCCTCACATATGAGGCTGAGGCGGAGAACGTCACCACAGAGCAGATTATCCAGGAAATTCTGAACGCCGTAGAAGTGCCTTAGAATTCCAGGGGCGCCGCCCCTTTACACCCCGCGCCTCCCGGCCTTTCGTATTTTTGCAAAATACACGGCCTCCGGCGGGCCGTTGCAACGGCCTTGTTAGCGGCGTGGTGATATAGTGGAATAAAATGAAGCGATGCAGGCAGAAGTAGTAATGGAGCCAAACGAACTGATAAAGAAAGTAAGGAAGATAGAGATACGCACCAAGGCGCTCTCGCATCAGATATTCGCCGGAGAATACCATTCGGCCTTCAAGGGGCGTGGTATGACCTTCAGCGAGGTGCGTGAGTACCAGTGGGGTGATGACGTTCGCAATATGGAGTGGAACGTCACCGCCCGTATGCGCAGCCCGTACATCAAGGTGTACGAGGAGGAAAGGGAACTTACGGTGGTTCTGCTCATAGACATGAGCCGAAGCGGTCTTTTCGGCAGTTCCGTGCGCACCAAAAGGGAACTTATCGCAGAGATTGCCGCCGTGCTCAGCTTTTCGGCCATTATCAACAACGATAAGGTGGGAGCCATCTTCTTCAGCAGCAAGGTGGAGAAGTTCAGCCCTCCGAAAAAGGGCCGCAGCCATCTGCTGCACATCATACGCGAGGTGCTGGAGTTCCAGCCGGAAAACGACGGGACAGACCTTTCACAGGCCCTGCGCTTCCTCACCAACGCAATCAAGAAGAAATGCACGGCCTTTGTCCTAAGCGACATGCTGGATGTGAATGCCGATGCAACGCCGCGTTATGAAGATGCCCTGAAAGTGGCCGTGAACCGTCACGACCTTGGGGTGATACAGGTTTACGACCCGCGTGAGAGGGAATTGCCGGCAGTGGGACTTGTCCACGTGAAGGATTCCGAGACTGGAGATGATGCGTGGATCAACACTGATTCCCGCAAGGTGCGCAGGCAGTACGAAGAGTGGTTCGGTGCAGTGAGTGCCACGACGGAGAAGATGCTTAACAAGTATCAGATAGACTCTGTGTCCATTGCCACCAATGAAGATTATGCCAAGGGCCTGATGGCCTTTTTCAAGAAACGATGAAAGAGATAAATGCAGGAGAGACCTTTGTGCAGCAACTGCAGAAAAGGGATTCCATATTGATTGCCGATCAGCTGCGCTATGGCGTGGATCTGCCTTCCATAGAGGTGGGCAGCAATCTTGCGCTGCCACAGCTGAAGGATACGGTTATGAGGGATATCCTGGTGTTGGAGAACTGGAAACTGGATACCCTCAAGACCCACAAGAAGGAAAATACCCAGGACCTTAGGGCATCCATAGTGATAACATCTTTCGACGAGGGCGAATATCTGCTTCCGGGCATTCCGGTTGCAATCCGCCGCCCGGACGGACAGGTGGACACCCTGCTGTTCAAGGGCCAGGACGTGCTTTTCTGCACCATGCCCGTGGATACGGCCACCTTCCAGATTCACGACATCAAGGGCCAGATGAAATATCCCGTAACCTTCGGGGAGATAATGCCTTGGGTGGGACTTGCCCTTCTTGTTGCAGCCGCTGCAACGGGAATATGGTACTGGCTTAAGCAGCGCAGGCTGAAACGCCTGGTGGCCGAAAGCCACGACCCCGCGCACATCATTGCCCTTCGCAAGCTGGATGCCTATCGCGGAGACAAATATTGGGCTGAGGCCAAGCAGAAGGCCTTCTACAGCGGCGTTACAGACACTCTAAGGGAGTATATAGGCTCCCGCTACGGAATAAGCGCAATGGAGATGACCACTGCCGAGATTTTCCAGGCCCTTAAGAAAAGCGATATCCCGGCCGACCTGAAGGACGCCCTGCAGGATCTTTTCCAGCGCAGCGATTATGTTAAATTCGCCAAATATGTGGCCGATGACAAGGAGAATGCGGAGGTTCTGCCTCTAAGCGTGCGTTTTGTCACCAGCACATATCAGGAAGAAGTGGAGGAGGAGAATAAGAATGTTCTTTGAGTACCCTAAACTTCTGTGGCTTCTTGCGGTTCCGGTTCTTCTGGTACTGCACTATCTCTACAGGGAGTTCTTCGGCAGGAACCCGCATGTGAGGGTTTCCACCATCACTCCGTGGAAGGCAGGCGGCAGGGATTACATGATGCTTGTGCGCCATCTGCCTTTTGTCCTGCGCCTTGTGGCCCTGTCCATGATCATTGTGGCTCTTGCCCGTCCGCGCAGCAGCCAGGAGATGGAGAAGGTGGACACCGAGGGCATTGACATAGTGCTTACCATGGACGTTTCCACTTCCATGCTGGCCCGCGATTTCAATCCGGACCGTCTGGAGGCTTCCAAGAACATAGCCATAGAATTCATAGCCCAGAGGCCTTCGGACCGCATGGGCATAGTGGTTTTTGCGGGAGAAAGCTTTACGCAGTGCCCACTCACCACAGACCGTGCGTCTCTTATCAACCTGATGAAGGAGATACAGACAGACCTCATTGAGGACGGCACCGCGATAGGAAACGGCCTTGCCACAGCTGTGAGCCGCATGAAGGATTCCGATGCCAAGAGCAGGGTTGTGATCCTGCTCACCGACGGTGTGAACAACCGCGGCGAGATTACCCCGCAGACTGCGGCCGAGATTGCCAAAACCTATGGAATACGCGTATACACCATAGGCGTGGGTGCGAACGGAATGGCCCCTTATCCGGTGATGACCCCTTGGGGCATGGAGCTGCGCAACATGCAGGTGGAGATAGACGAGGCCCTGTTGAAAGATATTGCCGAGCAGACCGGCGGCCGATATTTCCGTGCCACGGACAATGCCAAGCTGATGGAGATATACGAGGAAATCAACAAGATGGAGAAGGTTCGCACAACGATAGATTCCTTCCCGGTATACAAGGAGTTGTTCCCGAAATATGCCCTGATAGCGCTGGTGGCCTTGCTTCTGGAGGTTCTGCTTTGTGCATTAATACGAAAATTGCCATAGGATATGTTGTATTTTGCAAATCCCATATATCTGTATCTGCTGCTTCTGCTGCCTTTCCTGCTGCTGGGCTACGGCCTCATGCGCTGGCTGAGGGCCAGACGCGTTGCAGACTTTGCCGATGCAGCCCAGGCCGCGGCGCTTATGCCATCGGTCAGCAGGATAAAGGGTTGGGTGAGGGTGGTCCTCTTCAGCCTGGCTTTCGCAAGCTTCGTGATAGGCATTGCGCGTCCGCAGATTGGCGCCAAGCTTTCAGAGCACAAGGCCAAGGGCGTGGAGGTGATGATATGCCTGGACGTTTCCAACTCCATGCTGGCGCAGGACTATTCTCCAAGCCGTCTGGACAGGGCCAAGCTTGCCATCTCACGTTTCGTGGACAAACTGCAGGAAGACCGCATCGGCCTGATAGTGTTTGCCGGACAGAGCTTCGTGCAGCTGCCTATCACCACAGACTATGTTTCGGCCAAGATGTTCCTGGGTAGCGTGAACACAGAGTCTGTGCCGGTGCAGGGAACTGCCATAGGCGATGCGCTGCGCACTGCAATGCGTTCTTTCAGCACCCAGAGCAGCAAGAGCCGCGTGATAATAGTAATCACCGATGGCGAGAACCACGAGGATGATGCCGTTGAGGTTGCAAAACAGGCGGCCGAGATTGGCGTGAGGGTGTTCACCGTGGGTGTGGGTTCGCCGGAGGGCAAGCCTATCCCTATGGGCGGAGAGCTGCTTAAGGACAGGGAGGGCAATATAGTTGTGACCAAACTGGACGAGAAAACCCTGCAGGACATTGCCGATGCCGGAAACGGTGCATACGTGCGTGCCGGAAACAGCGAGTTCGGCCTGAACCCTATAATAGACGGCATACGCAAGATGGATGCGGAGGAGTTCTCTTCCGTGGTGTTCGAGGAGTTTGACGAGCAGTATATGTATTTCTTTGCCTTTGCCCTGCTTCTTCTGGTGTTGGAGATGCTTATCGGCAACCGCAGGAACGGTATCAAATTGTTTTAGTTGGAATGAAGAGAGTTATCAGCATAGTATTTTGCATTTTCGCCCTTGCTTACGCAGCATCGGCCCAGGTTCAGCCGGACCGCAGCGAGGTGAGGAGCGGCAACAGGGCATTCCGTAAGGGTAATTTCAAGAAGGCCGATATAGACTATCGCAGGGCTCTGGTGAAGGACAGCACATCGTTGGCTGCCAACTATAATCTGGCCAACACCCTGTACAGGATGGAGAACTGGCAGGAGGCTTTGAAGTATGCGGAGACGGCGGAGAACACCGCAGCCGGAAGAGCTGCTGCAAATTCGGCCGATGTGTTCTATAATAAAGGTGACATAGCACTGCAGAACAAGGATTACAATACTGCGGTTGAGGCTTTCAAGCAGTCTCTGCTTCTGAACCCGGGAGATCTGGACGCGAAGGAGAATTACATCTACGCCAGGAAGATGCTGGAGGACCAGCAGAACAACCAGCAGAATAATCAGAATAACGACCAGAACCAGAATCAGAACAACGATCGGAATCAGGACCAGAACCAAAACCAGGACCAGAATAAGGACAATAACGATCAGAACAAGGATAACAACAAGGATAACAACAACGATAATAAGAACGATCAGAATCAGAACCAGGATCAGAACAATGATCAGGACCAGAACGGGGATAATGATAAGGATCAGAACAGGGATAACGGCCAGGGCCAGCCTCCGCAGATAAGCCCGCAGGCGGCACAGCAGATGCTCCAGGCCATAGAGGACAAGGAGAAGGAGACCCAGGAAAAGGTTAAGAAAGAGAAAGCCCTGCAGGCAAAGAGCAGGCAGAAGGAAAAGAATTGGTAGTATAGATGAAAAGGATACTTGGCATTTTCACATTTTTATTTGCGTTGTCGCTTGCTGCGATGGCGCAGATTTCCGTTGATGCCCCATCGGTTGTGGGCCTTAACGAGCAGTTCAACATAACATTCACCCTGAACGAGAAGCCTTCCAGCTTCGATTGGGAGTCCGGAGAGAACTTCCAGCTGGTGTGGGGCCCGCAGACGGGAAGCAGCACATCCATCTCCATTGTTAACGGCAAGCATTCCAAAACCAGCCGATACACCTACACCTATGTGGTTATCCCGCGTCAGAACGGAACATTCACCATGCCGGCTGCACGTGCTGTGATAGGAGGTACAGAGCATTATTCAAAGGCCCCTTCGGTGCAGGTTGTAAGCAACGGAGCTTCGCAGGGAGGCTCTTCCGCCGCATCTTCATCTCCTGCCGCTGCCGGTGGCAACAGTTCATCTTCGCAGCCATCGTCCTCAAGGGCTTCATCATCGGAAGATATTTTCATGCGCTTTTCCCTCAGCCGCACATCGGCTGTTGTAGGGGAGCCTATCACCGCAACGCTGAAACTTTATACGCGAGGCAGCGTGGCCGGCTTCGAGGATGCAAAATTCCCTACTTTCAACGGCTTCTGGGCCCAGGAGGTGGAGTCTCCGCAGAACATCACCTTCCAGAGGGAGAGCGTGGGAGACAAGATATACAACAGCGCGGTGCTTCGCCGCTGGGTGATAATCCCGCAGAAAACCGGTTCCATAAACATAGATCCGGCAGAGCTTGTGTGTCTGCTGCAGCAGCGTGTGAGCACGGGAAACAGCATTTTCGACGGATTCTTTGACGATTACCAGACCGTACGCAAAAGGGTGTTCTCCAGCGCCTACACCGTTAAGGTGAGCCCTCTGCCGGCGGGTGCTCCCGCATCTTTCACCGGTGCTGTGGGCTCCTACAAGATAAGTGCTAAGCTAAGCAGCGATTCCCTGAAGGTGCATGATGCCGCTTCACTCATGATAAACATCAGCGGCAAGGGCAATGTTGCCCTGGTAAGCGCACCGAAGGTGAACTTCCCTCCGGACAGCGAGCTTTACGACGTAAAGACATCGGACCGCAGCGACAAAGGCAGCGGCGGAACATCGGGAAGCAAGAGTTTCGAATATCCTTTCATTCCGCGCAGTTACGGCGATTTCCAGATTCCTGCCATCGAGTTCAGCTACTATGACATTCAGGCGCGCAAGTATGTGACCCTTACCACCGATGCTCTTCCATATCATGTGGAGAAGGGTGCCGGTGCGGATTATGTGTCTCCGGAGGGTGGAATAAACATTCCGGTGAACCATCGCAAGGATGTGAAGAACCTTAACGACGACATCCATTACATAAGCACGAAGATGCCTAAGCTGCAGTCGGAGGATTCCTTCCTGGTGGGCGGCGGCCTTTTCTGGGGCCTGATGGTGCTTGTAATCGTAGCGGCGCTTTCTGTCTTTGGCGGCGTAAGCTATATGCGCAAGCTGAACGGTGACGTTGTGAAGGTGCGTACACGCGGCGCTTCCAAGGCTGCGCGCAAACGCCTTGCAATGGCGGAGAACTATCTGAAGAAGAATCTCTATTCGGCCTATTACGAGGAGTTGCACAAGGCTCTTCTGGGTTATGCTTCGGACAAACTTAACATAGGTGCGGCAGACCTTTCAAAGGAGAGTATCGCCGCTGCATTCCGCTCTGCGGGCGCTTCTGAAGACATTGTTGCGCAGTATGTGGAACTGGTGGACCAGTGCGAGTTTGCCCGCTATGCCCCGGCTTCCAGCAACGAGGCCATGAAAGAATCTTTTGACAAGGCGGGTGAGGTGATTTCCGCCCTGGAGGATAATATGAAAGGAAAAACGAAAACAAAACTTGCTGCGATTGCGGCCCTGCTTCTTATGATGCCATCGGCCCTGCTGGATGCGCAGCCGGTAACATATGTGGATTCTTTGTGGAACAGTGCAGTTGCCTGCTATGCAGACGGACAGTATCTTGCTGCAGCACAGGGATTCCAGTCAATTGCCTCTCTGGGTCTTTCCAGCCCGGAGCTTTACACGAATATTGCAAACGCGCATTTCAAGAACCAGGAGTATGGCCAGGCCATCCTGTATTACGAGCGCGCCCTTAAGCTGGACCCTTCCAACAAGGATGCGCGCTATAATCTGGAGATTGTGCGTCAGATGACCCTGGACAAGATTGAATCCGTTCCGGAATTCTTCCTCAAGACCTGGACAAGGAAACTTGGCTACAGCATGTCTTCCAACACCTGGGCGGTTCTGGCCCTTGGCCTTTTCGCCCTGTTTGCCGTGCTCTGCCTGCTGTTCCTGCTTGGAAGGTCATCGGCACTGCGCAAGGTATCTTTCTTCAGCGGAATAGTGGCTTTCCTGCTTTTCGCCCTGGCGCTTGCAAATGCCTACAGCCAGAAAAATGCCTACGAATCCAGGAATGAAGCCATTGTTACTAGGGCGGTGTGCGCAGCAAAGAGTTCCCCTTCCGCAGTTTCCGGTGCCGACCTTTTCGTGCTTCACGAGGGTACCAAGGTGAAGATTCTGGATGTTGTGGGAGATTGGACAAACATAAGCCTTGCCGACGGACGCGAGGCATGGGTGCTAAGCAACGAAATTACGGTTATTTAATTCGGATATTTATATGGATGCAAAACTGAAAGAGCAGCTTCGTGCCATCAAGCATGTGGCTTTGGATATGGACGGAACCATTTACATGGGTGCAACCCTGTTCCCATTCACGGTTCCATTTCTGGAGAAGTTGGACAGGATGGGCATAGGTTATTCCTTCCTTACCAACAACCCCACAAAAAGCATAGACGATTATGTGGCAAACCTTCACAGGAGGGGAGTGCCTTGCCGTGAAGGCCAGATGTACAGCACATCCCTTGCCGCAGTGGACTATGTGAAGACCCATTACCCGCAGGCGCGCAAGCTCTTCCTGCTTGGCACCCCTTCGATGATCTCACAGTTCGAGGCGGCAGGCTATTACAGCTGTACGGACGATGCTAATGATGTTCCGGATGTTGTTGTTGCGGCATTCGACACCACTCTGGTGTACAGCCGTCTGTGCCGTTGTGCATGGTGGGCGTCGCAGGGAATCCCGTATATTGCAACCAATCCGGACTGGGTTTGCCCCACAGACCAGCCAACCGTCCTTGTGGACTGCGGCTCTATCTGTGCCTGCATAGAGGCGGCAACAGGACGCAAGCCGGATACGGTTATAGGCAAGCCGAACCCGGACATACTCTATGGAGTTCTGGACAAGTTCGGCGTGAAGGCAAATGAGGCTGCAATGATTGGAGACCGCATCTATACGGATGTGAAGACTGGCCTGAATGCAGGCGCCATGGGTGTTCTTGTGCTTAGCGGCGAAACCACCCTTGAGATGGCGGAAGCTTCCGATATCAATCCTACCCTTATCTGCCGAGACATAGAGGAATTCGGCCTTCTTTTGGAAGAGGCAAGGCAGTAGGCTTTGGAGGATGCGGGATGAAGGACAGGAAACTTTTGAACAGCGAGCTTGGCCGCATTTCGGCCGATGAATATGCCAGCAGCGGGGCAAGCGGCCGCGTGATTGTGCTGGACAATGTGCGCAGCGCCCATAATGTGGGTTCCGCCTTCCGCACCGGTGATGCCTTTCATGCAGACAGCGTGATACTTTGCGGAATATGCGCAACCCCTCCATCGGCAGAGCTGCATAAAACTGCCCTCGGTGCGGAAATGTGCGTGCCGTGGAAGCACTACCACAATACGCTGGATGCCGTAGCCAGCCTTCGCGAGGCCGGTTATACCATTGTTTGCGTGGAGCAGACGGAAAAGTCTGTGAGCCTGGAGAAATTCCAGCCCGAAGAGGGGGCGAAATATGCCTTCGTGTTCGGAAACGAGGTTGCCGGCGTGGACCAGGCCGTGGTGGACCAGTGCGATTTCTCTCTGGAGATACCGCAGTACGGCACCAAGCATTCGCTTAATGTCTCTGTCTCGGTGGGAATTGTCCTATGGCAGGCGGCCTTGATCTAGGCCGTCTCTCTTTTTACTCGTGCGTTGCGAAGCGCTGCATTGCCAGCTCTTCGTATTTTGTGCCCGGGCGGCCATAATTTGCATAAGGATATATGCTTATGCCTCCGCGCGGGGTGAAAATTCCGGTTACCTCTATGTATTTAGGGTCCATAAGGGCTATGAGGTCCTTCATTATCTTGTTCACGCAGTCTTCGTGGAAGTCTCCGTGGTTGCGGAAGCTGAAAAGATACAGCTTCAGGGATTTGCTTTCCACCATCCTCACGTCCGGGATGTAGGAGATGCGTATCTCTGCAAAGTCCGGCTGGCCTGTGATTGGGCACAGCGAGGTGAATTCCGGGCAGTTGAACCTGACCCAGTAGTCGTTGCCCTGATGCTTGTTTACGAAGGTCTCCAGCACCTCTGGCGCATAATCGCTCTTGTATTCTGTCTTTTTGCCAAGGGCCTGCAATCCCTCGTTCTCTCTATTTTCTGCCATAGCTTAAATATCAATTTAATCCAGTTTCGATAGTATGTAATTCCATACGTCGCTGCGTCTGGTTTCGTTCAGTATCTCGTGCCTCATGCCTTCGACCAGCTTCAGGTCCACATCTTCATAGCTCCTGCCGCGAAGGTGCCCAACCGCCCTTTCCCAGGCCTTGGGGCTTACCGCGCACGGGTCGTCGGCACCGGATATGAAATGTATGGGAAGACCGGGCTTCTGCATCTTCCAGCCTCTGGTGGAGTAGCAGTCCTGCATCAGGGCCATAAGGTTATAGAAACCGTTCGCCGTGAAAATAAACTGGCAAAGAGGGTCTTCATGATACTCCTTCAAGGTCTTGGGGTCGGAACAAACCCATGCGGCCTGCCATCCCTCATGGGCGAAAGGCCTGTTGTATGCGCCGAAGGAAAGAGTCCTTAATATCTCCGAGCGGTGATGCCAGCCGAGTATGCGTCCCAGTGCACCGGCAATCATCTTTCCCAGTCCCTTTGCGGGGTTGTCTGAAGGGCATCCGCAAACAAAGAGGCGGTCTATGTCGGCATCATATTTCTTGATGTATGCACGTACCGCCATGGATCCCATGCTGTGGCCGAAAAGCGTGAATGGAACGCCGGGCCAATTTTCCCTGGCCCAGTCTCCTACTGTTTTCACGTCTTCCACCATGGCCTGCCAGCCTCCTTCATAAAAGTAACCCAGGTCTTCGACCGATTTCACCGATGCGCCGTGGCCCCTGTGGTCGTGGATTATCACTGTATATCCGCGCTCTGCCAGCCACTGCATGAATTCGTAATAACGCTCCTTGTGCTCGCACATTCCGTGTACAAGCTGGAAAACGCCGCGGACGGCTTCACCTTCCTTCGGCTGGCAAAGGGCGATGGACAGGTCCAGGTTGTCTGCAGAAGATTTCAGGCTGAATTCTTTCATGATATTGTTGTTTTCCGCTAATTTAAGAAATATATTTGTGTTATGAAAAATTTCAAAATAAACAAAAAGGAGTCCGAAAAAACATCAAAATAAACAAAAGACATCGGAATTCACAAAACCTTGCTTTGAAAACGGGAATTTAGATTTTTTAGTTATTCTTTTGCAGCTGCAGCTTGAAGTACAAACTGTATTGTAATAACTATTTAAATTCATTTTCAGATGAAAAAAATCACATTCTTTCTTTTTCTTCTGGCAGAGCTTGCAGCGCTGTCATCGTGCCGGAATCAAAGCGGCCTTTATGCCCCGGTAACAGGGGAGATTTGCTTTACGTCGGAGAGTATTGCGATGCTTGAAAGCACCAAAGCCTTCACGGAGGCCACAAATGACAACCTCCAGTCCGATGGCTGGCATTGTGTGGGCGTCATAGACGGGGTGTCAACGATGTTTGACGAGTGTTTCAGTTATGATTCAGGAGTATACAAAGGCAGTTCTCCATACTATTATCCCGATGAGGGAACCATGTCTTTCTACGGAGTATATCCCAAGGAACAGGAAATCCGCCAGGACGAGCAGGGCGCGGAAGGTGATTTCATTATCATGTACCAGCAGAATCCGGATGCCGACCTTATGACTGCAAAGGCTACAGGCATTGCCAGCAGCGGGAACGCTGTAAAAATGACGTTTGATCATATCCTGGCGCAAACCAGAATATCGTGCCAGGGTATGGACAGCAATGTGGATTACAGACTTGACAGCCTGATTCTCTATGGGAACGAGTATGGTACATACAGCTTCCCGCAAAGCAGCTGGGTATCCAAGGGCATATCCTATGAATACGTCTTCCATAACGGGGATCCTATGGAACTTTCCACATCATCCCTTACTCCGGTGAACGCAGTTGTAAGCTTTATTCCGGACTATGTGAGGCTGGAACTGGGCTGGAGCTGTTACAACAAGGGTACCGACATTCTGGTTGGAAAATACCATGAATATGTTGGCGTGAACCTGCAGCAGGGCAAGAACAATCATGTAAAGCTTGGCCTTCCTAACAAGGAGGGTAATCCCGTCAAACTAACTGCCGCAGTAAACGCCTGGAATGAATATGATGCTTTGTTTGTCAGGGAAATTGCCCCTCTTCCGGGTGTGTTTACCGTTAATGCCCAGGGTAAACGCGTGCAGTTCTCTCCAGGTAACCTGTATTGGAACGGTTTCGGTTACGATTTTGAAACGAATCAGTATGACTATGCCGGAACCATGGACAATCCCAATCATATAGACCTTTTCTATTTTTCGACGGATGCTGTCCTGGCAAGGAAAAAAAACGATGATTTCCGAGATTCGAAGCAGACTACCAAAGATGTTCTTTTCTGTGACAAGGGCAAGCTTCTGCCAGGATACGGAGTGCTGACGAAAGACGAGTGGGAATATCTGAAGGCACATAATCTGCCAAGAGTATGGCCTGTAACGATAGACGGCGTCCAGTGTATGGTTATTGTACCTGATAATCTGGTTTCCGCAGGGGCCAGTGTCGTAAAGAGTTCGTATACGGCAAGTGCGTGGAAAACGGAGGAGGCCAGAGGTATGGTTGCCTTCCCGTTCACAGGGCTGTATCGCAATGGGGCGTATTGGGGCAATGGTACTCATGCCTGTCTGTGGACCGGCACCACGCATTACAGTGACAGGGACGAGGCCTATACTATGCAGTGGGGGCAGAATCAGAGTACCGGTACCAGTGAGTTTGAAAGAGGCTGCGCCAATGCCATACGTCTTACCATGGAGCTCCAGTAATAGAATTAAAAAAGGTGGCCTTGAAGCCTGTTTGCCAAGGTCACCTTTTCAGTTCGGGGCGGAAGCCCTACTTCAGCTGGAAGCTTACGCTGCTGCGGATATCGTCTGATGCTGCTGCAACGTGAGCCACGAACTCGCCCGGCTCTGCAACCCACTGGTGTGCCGCCTCGTCAAAGAAGCAGAGAGCGTCTTTTGTGATTGTGAAGCTTACGGTCTTGCTTTCGCCAGGTTTCAGAGAAACTTTTGCAAAGTCCTTGAGCTCCTTTACAGGACGGTCTGTGCTGCACTCTGTGTCGCTGATGTAAAGCTGCACAACCTCGGCACCTTCACGTGAGCCGGTGTTCTTTACGTTCACGCTTACAGTAACGCTTCCGTTCTGTGACATGCTGCTCTTGTTGATCTTGGCGTCGGAGTACTCGAATGTTGTGTAGCTGAGACCGTGACCGAAGGCGAAGAGAGGCTCTATGTCTTTGGCCTCAAACCAGCGGTAACCAACGTAGATGCCCTCGTCATATGTGGTCTTGCCAGGGTTAGGGAAGGCTTTGCCGCCAAAGTGTGCAGGGCTGTCGGAAAGTTTCTTAGGGAAGGTGAACGGCAGTTTGCCTGAAGGGTTCACATCGCCGAATACGACGTCAGCGAAGCTGTTTCCTGCCTCAGAACCAAGATACCAGGTCTGGAGTACTGCAGGAACGCTGTTCAGCCAAGGCATTGCAACTGCGTTGCCGCTTACAAGGGCTACTACAAGATTGCTGTTAGCCTCTGCAAGGGCCTTGATAACCTCATCCTGGTTGTATGGGAGTTCCAGGGCCAGACGGTCTGTGCCCTCGCTGTCCTGGTGGCCGTCCTTGTTCAGGCCGCCTGCGAAGATTACAAGGTCTGCATCTTTCGCCGCTGCAACAGCCTCTGCGATAAGAACGGATGCCGGACGTTTGTCTGTGAGGTCCTGGCCTTTCAAGCCGTCCTGTTCCATGATGGCAGCGCCTGCATAACCGCGTGCGTAAACCACCTCTATGTCTTTGCCTGCGCGTTTGCGGATACCGTCAAGCAGTGAGATTTCGTGCTGAACCTTCAGAGATGAAGAACCACCGCCTACGGTCATCATCTTGATGGCGTTCTCACCTACAACTGCAATCTTCTTCACGTCGGAGGAAACAGGGAGAACATTGTTGTCGTTCTTCAGAAGGACGATACCGTTGGCACCGATGGTGCGGGCGGCTGCATAGTGAGCCTCGGAGTTGATTGCGCCGAAAGGCTTCTTCTGGTTCATTGCTGTGCGGAAGATGGTGCGCAGCACCCTGCGGCATTTGTCGTCAAGGTCTTTTGTGCCAACCTTGCCGCTGCGCAGAAGATCCAGATAAGGATCGGCCAGATAGTACATTGCATAGGCGTTGGTCTTGCCCATTGTGAGGCCGTCTGTCCATGTGCCGAACTCTATGTCCATACCGTTCTCGATAGCCTCCATGGTGTCGTGTACGCCACCCCAGTCGCTGATTACCGCTCCGTCGAAGCCCCACTCGCCTTTGAGCATTTCCATGAGGAGACGGTGGTTGTGGGAAACATGCTGGCCGCGGTAGAGGTTATAGCTGCTCATGATGGTCCAGCTGCCGCCTTCCTGGATGGCTGCCTTGAAGGCTGGAAGATAGATTTCGTAGAGGGCGCGGTCGCTTAGGTCCACATCGGTCCAGTGACGGTAGGTTTCTTCGTTGTTAAGGGCGTAGTGCTTGACGCAGGTTGCAACGCCGTTTTTCTGTACCTCCTGTACATATGGAACCACCATGCGGCTTGAAAGGAAAGGATCCTCTCCCATGTACTCGAAGTTGCGGCCGTTCAGCGGAGTCCTGTAGATGTTCACGCCAGGGCCCAGGAGTACGTCTTTCTCCCTGTAGCGGGCCTCTTCACCTATGGATTTTCCGTAGAGGGCGGACATTTCCTTATCCCAGCTTGCCGAAAGGGCTGTGAGGGCAGGGAAGGCTACGATAGAGTCGTTTGTCCACTGTGCCTGGTTCCACTCGTCCCAGAGTACCTCTGCACGTATGCCGTGAGGACCGTCTGTACACCATAGCTCCGGAATGCCGAGGCGTGGAACACCGGCCGATGAAAACTTGCTCTGGGCATGGATGATGGCCACTTTCTCTTCAAGAGTCATGCGTGAAAGTGCGTCTTCCACCCTCTCTTCCAGATTGGCATCCGGATTCAGATACACAGGGCCTTCATAAACTTCTTGTTGCGCACAGGAGACAGCCAGAAGAATGGCTGCAAGCGATAGAACTCTAAAGTTTCTCATATTGGAAATGTCATTTTTACAAATATAACATTTAACTTTTGAAAAGTTTTTTGTTTTACATAAATCTTGGTTAAATTTGAATAAGGATTGATTCAGATTATTAGCAATGCATTTTACGTTACCAAAAGACGGAGGCCTCATAGAGTCTTCGGTTCCGAAATCCATACTTCACAGCTACGAGAAAACTCCCGTGGAGATATTTCCAAGTTCGGATATTGCCAGCGCCAGAATGGCAGAGCATATCATTGAAAGGATAAATGCTTTCAGCGAAGACCGTCTTTTCAAACTGGGACTGAGTACAGGCAAAAGCCCTAAGATTCTGTACAAACTTCTTAGCGAGGCCTGCCAGAGGGGAGAGGTCTCTTTCAAGAATGTGGAGATATACACTATTGACGAGTTTTATCCGTTGGAACCGGACAAGGCAAAGAGCCGCAATTACATCATCCACAGCCAGCTTCTCAATAATATTGATATAGACAGGAGCAATATACATACCCCGGACAGCATGGTTGCCAGGGACGGTGTTGCCGCTTACTGCGAAGACTTTGAAGAGAAGGCCAGGGATATGGATCTTCTTGTTCTTGGCATAGGGGAGCACGGGCAGGTTGGCTTTAATGAAGCGGGAACCATGCCTCAGAGCCGCACCAGAATGGTGCTTCTTCCATACAACTCCCGCAAACGCCAGTCCAAGGCATTTGGCCGTAACCTTAGCGAGACCCCTTCGATGGCCATCACAATGGGCATACAGACCATGATGTCTGCCAGGGAGATAATTCTTATGGCTTTCGGCGAGGATAAGGCCGAGGCTGTTACGAATTCCTGCGAGGCCGATATTTCTGCGTCATATCCAGCCTCATATTTCCAGAGCCACGCAAATGCTGTGTGCTATGTGGATGAGAACGCGGCAAGCGGTCTTACGCGTACGGTGGCTCCGTGGCTCATAGGCCCTTGCGAGTGGACTGCAAAATTCCGCAGGAAAGCCGTGGTGTGGCTGTGCCAGCAGGTGGGCAAACCTATCTTGAAATTAAGCCAGAACGATTACCTTGAGAATAATCTTGGCGAGATGCTGGACAAGTGCGGTGATTACGCAAAAATCAACATAGATATTTTCAACGATCTTCAGCATACGATTTCCGGCTGGCCTGGTGGAAAGCCGGGATGTGAAGACAAAACGCGTCCTGTGGAAGCCACCCCTTGGCCTAAGACAATACTCATCTTCTCTCCGCATCCGGACGATGACGTAATTTCCATGGGCGGTACCTTCATAAGACTGGCTCATCAGGGACATAATGTGCATGTTGCTTACCAGACTTCGGGAAATGTTGCGGTACATGACGATGTTGTGGTGCAGCATATGGACGCCGCGGCGGAACTGGGTTTCGGGAACAGGGTGGATGAAGTAAGGAAACTTATCGCAAGCAAGGTTGCCGGAGAGGCGGAGCCGCGTGAACTCCTGGCAATCAAGGCCGCCATAAGAAGGTCCGAGGCGAAAGGCTCCGTGCGCAGTTTCGGACTGGATGAAAGTCATGCGCATTTTCTGAACCTTCCTTTCTACGAGAGCGGCGGAATTGCCAAACTTCCACGCACGCAGGCGGATGTTGATATCATAAAAGAACTGATGGACAGGCTGAAGCCGGACCAGATATACATGGCGGGAGACCTTGCAGACCCGCACGGTACGCACCGCGTTTGCACCGAGGCTGCCCTGGAGGCCTTCGAACAGCTTAGGGCAGAGGGCGCGGAATGGATATCGGGCTGTCACATATGGCTGTATCGCGGCGCCTGGATGGAGTGGGAGATAGGCAGTGTGGATATGGCGGTGCCACTTAGCCCGGAAGAGGTTGTGGAGAAGCGCTATGCCATCTATCACCATCTGTCACAGAAAGATATAGTTCCTTTCCCTGGAGACGATCCGCGTGAGTTCTGGCAGAGGGCGGAAGACAGGACAGGCAATACCGCCCGCATGTACAACAAACTTGGAATGGCCGAATATCAGGCCATGGAGGTATTTTTGAAACTTTGTTAAAACCAACACATACCATATTATGAAAACATCTGAACTTATTGCTGCACTTCAGCAGGAGCTCCAGGCAAAAGGAGACAAAGAGGTAATCATCGCTGCAAACAAACACAGCTATTACGGTGCAAAGATCATCAGCAACGAGGTTAATACCACCCTTGCTCTTTTCGACAAAGTTGCCGAGTAATTTACGGCAGCATTAAAAAAAGGATCGGCCCTGCTGTGCCGATCTTTTTTTGTGCCCGTTGTGTGACAGGGAAGTGCGCCCTAGCGTATGAGGGTGAGGATGGAGAGGAGGAAGGTGCTCATTGCAAGGATGGGAACCATCTTGTCCAGCTTGCGGCCGCTGTTCTTCCATACGCCTGCAAGGTGGATGATGAAAAGGGGGAGTGTGAGCACGAAGCTGAAAGAGCGCAGCGGACCGCCTTCCATGACGGCCCAGGCTATCATGCAGGCCCAGCCTGTTGCAAGCAGAAGGGTCTGATATGTTCTGGCGCCCTTTTCTCCAAACCTGATGGCCATGGTTTTGCGGGTGGCTGCATCGGTTTTCATGTCCCTGATGTTGTTCACGTTAAGAACGCCCACGCTGAAGCAGCCCATTGCGCAGCCCGGCAGCAGGGAATCCAGCATGTTCCAGTCTCCGGTGCAGATGAAATAGCCCACGCATGTTGTTGCAAGGCCGAAGAAAAGGAAGACGGAGATGTCTCCAAGGCCCCTGTATCCGTATGGATTCTTTCCAAGGGTGTAGCGGACTGCAGCCCAGATTGCAACTGCACCCAAAGCCATAAGCGCGAACGAAACCGGGCTTAGCAATGTGCCCACGGAAAGATATATCATCGTAAGGCCGAAAACGCAGGAAAGCACTGCGCAGCCTGTGATAAGGTTCTTGAGGTCTTGCACAGACAGAGTTCCGCTCTGCAGGGAATAGCGCATGCCCTCCCTGTCGGCAGTGTCCGTGCCGGAGATGTTGTCTCCCAGCTCGTTGGACAGGTTGGAAACGAACTGCAGAAAGACGGCGGTCAGGGCAAGGAATACAAAAGTGAGAAAATTGACATCGTATTGCCTTATGGCAACCGAATATCCCATGATGATGCCTGCAAGGCCAAGCGGAGTGGCACGCAGCCTAAGTGATCGTATCTGTGCCTTTATCTTCTTGCTGTCCATAATGTCTTTCATGTGCTTATTTAGATTCAAAGATAACACTTTTTGCAATTATTGCTAAATAGTCTTACCTTTGCGGCCGTCAATTTATGAGGTATAGGATAATCGCAACATTGTTTTTTCTTTTTCAGCTTCTCGGCATCTCTTATGCCGGGGAGACTTTCCATATCTGGAAAAAGTGGGGCAATGGACGTGACAGGGTTGTTGTCACCCCCTATATCCCCGAATCCGTTACTCCTACAAGCGCCGTTATCGTGTGCCCCGGAGGCAGCTATTTCTGGCTGGACAAGAAAAGGGAAGGACACGATGTTGCGAAGTGGCTGTGCGAGAACGGCATTGCCGCATTCGTTCTGGAATACAGGGTGGCCGGAAAGGTGGAATTTGTCTTCGGCACAAGGCTGCTTTACGGTGGAAACCGTTTCCCGCGCATGCTTCAGGATGTGCAGCGCACCATACAGCTGCTTAGGGAAGAACCGGAAAAATATAACATCAATCCGGACCATGTGGGTGTGATGGGCTTTTCTGCGGGAGGCCATCTTGCCATGCTGTCCGCCCAGCTTTGCGGCCCGGAATATCTGGAAAAGGAAGGCGTAATCACGAATGTGTCTCTGAAACCGGATTTCGTGGCCTCCATCTATCCCGTGGTAACCTTCATCAACAAACCATACATCCACAAGAGAAGCCGCAGGGCCATTCTTGGAGAAGCGGTGAAAGAGGATGGTGATATCGCCAGACTTCTGTCTCTGGAGCATCACGTGAGCGAAGACTGCTGTCCGGTGTTTCTTCTGAACTGCCGGGACGACAATGTGGTGCACTACTATAATTCCGTCCTTCTGGATTCCGCCCTCACTGAAAAGGGCGTAAACCATCTGTACCTGCAATTCGAAAAAGGCAGGCACGGTTTCGGAATAAATGAAGTGGAGCGTGACGGCAAGCCCTACAGCTGGAAGGAGGATCTCCTCACCTGGCTGCAAGGCCTACTATAGACTCTTCCTGTCCAGTTTTCCGTTATAGGTGCGCGGCAGAGTCTCCACCTGCTGGTAATATGTTGGCACCTTGTGACTTTCCAACTGATTCTTGATGTGCACCGCTATGGAGTGCTTGTCCAGGGTGAAGCCGTCATTTAGCACCACCACCAGCTTCAGAACCGTGCCTACGACAGGATGCTGTGCCGATGTGCAGGCGCACTCCCTGATGCTTGGATGCGTACCAGCCACTTTTTCCACATCCAGAGGGTTCACTTTGAAGCCGCCCACATTTATTATGTCGCCTTTTCGGCCGGTGAGGTGTATAAGACCGTCCTCATCTATGTATCCCAGGTCTGCGCTGTGAACCTTTCCGTCCTGCACAACCTGGCGTGTGCTCTCCTCGTCTCCCAGGTAACCGCTCATGATGGTGTCTCCGGAGATGATCAGATTGCCTTCTTCGCCTATCTCTATGCGGGAGTGTTTCATGCATCGGCCCACACAGCCCTCCATGTATTTGCCGTCATTGAAGTTGTAGGTGCACACGGCGCCTATCTCCGTTCCGCCAAGGGTGTTGTAGAGGCGGGAGTGGGGCAGGGCCTGGGCAAGCCTTCGCATATCTTCCGATGTTATTGGGGCTGCACCTGTCTCAATGAAATCTATCTTGTCTGCCACGGCGCAAAGCTTGTCGTAGGAGAACTGCATAAGCAGGCGTATGCTGGCGGGGACAAGGAAGGTTGCGAATTTCTTGAACGGCAGTTTGAAGATGTCAAACAGGGCGTTCATGTCCTTGAGGCCGTCCATTATTGCAATGGTACCGCCTATAACCAGCATGGGGTGTATTTTGGAAAGGCTTGCGATATGGTTCAGCGGGCCGCTTATGATATAAAGCAGATCCGGCGTGTATCCCATGGAATCTATGAAGTTATCCGAACAGCTTTCAAGCACTTTGGAGCCCAGCATCACGCCTTTGGCCTTTCCGGTTGTTCCGGTGGTGTATAGTATGTCCATGATGTCGGGGGCGAAAGTATAGTCTTGCACCTCTGCCTGCACGGAATCGAAGTACTCCTGGCTCACGCTCCTTTCCATGGGAACCGCAATGGCATCCAGAATGTGAACCGCGCAGTATGTAAGCAGGAAGTCCATGTCCTGGCTGGCCCTGAATACGTAGGGCTGTCGTGCGCGCAATCCTGCAGCGGAAAGTTCCTCCGCCCTTGTGCATATCCCCTTCCAGAATTGGTCGTAGTTCATCTGCCTGTCGCCGTACACAAGGGCAATCTTTTCAGGGCTGTTCTGTGCGTGAATCCTTATATATTCTTCAGCTTTCATAGTCTGTAGGGTTTTATTTCTGTTCAAGTTTGGCCTGGACCATTGCAACTATGGAATCCAGGCTGCGCAGGTTCTTCGGAGTTACATCTGTCGCCTGCAGGTTTATCTTGTACTCGTCCGAAAGTATCATCATGATAGTTGCTACACCCAGAGAGTCTATCTGGGTGAAAAGGAAGTCTGCGCTGAAATCCACAGCGGGCAGAGCATCGGATAAAAGTTCCAGTATTCGTGCTTTCATTATTCTTTGAATTCTATGTTCGTTACAAAATCTTCAGCCGCGTGGATGGCCAGGTTCCTGCGCTGCGGGTCCTGGATACGGGCCGATATCTTCACATCGGGGTGGGTGAGGGCCAGCAGGATGGCGCATTCGCCATAGCCCTCATCGCTGTACTCCAGCTCCCCGCTTGCCGGCATTGCAGACAGCTGTGCGGCATGTTTTTTCAAACTGGCGCTTACGCTGCGGCTTATTCCCATACCTTTGTATATGTATCGGCCCTCAACCTGCCTGCGTGCACTTGCGGGAGCACCGAACAGAATGCTGCGCAGCGTAAGAGGGTATTGCCTTACGCGGCCGTTCTTTGTGGTGAGCCATCGGAAAAGGAAAGGAGGTATGAGGTAGGCCATAAGCACTACGGAAAACATGCCTATGATTGTTACCTGCGCAAGCGAATGCATTGCAGGGTGTTTTGCGAAAATAAGTGTGCCTATGCCTATGAACATGATAAGGGCCGACTGTATGATGCTCTTCTTGTAGGACATAAGTATGGGTTTGCGGTGGGCGTATTCATACTGGCAACCCTCCGTGACGAAGATGGTGTAGTCATCTCCCTGGCCGAAGATGAAGGTGGCAAGAATCACGTTCACAATGTTGAAGCTGATGCCGGCCGCGCCCATTATTCCAAGTATCCATATCCAGCTCACCGCCATTGGCAGGAAGGAGATAATGGCAAGCTCCAGCCTGCCGAAAGAGAACCACAGGAAGAAGAATACTATCAGCGAGCAGGCCCAGCCTATGTAGTTGAAGTTGTCTGAAAGCTGCCCGGCTATGGAACTGTTTATCTGCGCAATGTTCATGCTGCCAGGAATCTGCTGCTGAAGCTCTTCAATGCTGCCGGCAGGCACGTTCAGAAGGTCCACAATGTATTTTTTGCCAGTTTCGTCCAGGCTGGTGACGTTGCGCACAAGCACGGTGGAGGTGAGAGGCTGGAAATAGTCCATGTCCTGCGGTTGCAGCTTGCCTGCCTCTTCCACCATATCGGTGAAATTCCTGAATGCCGAAGCGGAAAAGCCGGCCTCCTTTGCACGGGCGGCAAGCTCTGTGGTGAGGCTTTCCCTGTGGCGCGACACAAAGTCCTTCCACAACTGCAGACGCTGCTCCTGCTCTTGGCGCGAAGCAAGGAAAGTGCCTGCGCTGCTGGCAGAGAGAATCTTCCCGCTTTGTGTAAGCTCTTCTATTACAGGTATTTTACTGCTGTGGGCAGCAAGGGCTTCGTCGTAACTGCCGCCCGATGATATAACGTAAAGTTCCCTGCTGTCCTTTGCCGATGCCCCGGAAAGAAGTTCCTGGAAATACTGCATGTCCTCCCTCTGGGTCCTTGTCATGTAGTTGATGTTGGAGAGATTTGAATCGAAACTTACGTCCAGGCTGAATACGGCAAGAACCGCCGTGACTGCCACGCTTGCCAGCACCATGCCCTTGTGGTTTTCCGGGCTGAAGCGTGCAAGGGCGTCCAGTATCTTGCTGGAGCTTTCCCGGCTGCGTTCCGGCTTCACGAAGTGCGGCAGGTATACAAGCACGAACACTATCGTTCCCACAAGAAGCAGGGAGGCGAAGATTCCAAGGTCCCTTAGGGCTGTGGAGCGCAGAGGCACCAGGGCCAGGAAGGCGCCCACCGTTGTTATGTTTCCAACCAGAAGCGGTGCCACAATGTCCTTGAGGGCATTGCGTACGTGGCCTTCATGGCTTATGTGCGCTATCATGTGCAGAGGGTAGTTCACCGCTATGCCAAGTATGACGCTGGATATTCCTATCACTATTATTGATACATTGCTGCTGAACAGGGCAATTCCGCCAAGGGCGAAAAGCCAGCCCCAGCCTATTGAAAGGAAGATGAGTAGAATGTTGCGCAGCGATGCAATGGAGAAATAGAAAAGGACTGCAATGAGAATCATGGAAAGGCAGATGGCAAGCACGCTGTCCTTCTTGATGCGTGAGGAATTCTCCACGGCTATGGCGGGACCTCCCACCACATGGGCGGAAATTTCCGGATATAGTCTGTGCATGTCATCTATAGCCTTCTGTACCGTTTCCAGCATGCGTGCGTTCTGCACGGTTTCGCTGTTGCCGTATGGGGAGTCCAGCATAAGTATGCACCGGCTCATGTCCGGGGTGAAGATGTGCCCGTCATACATTTCGAAATTCAGGGTGCCGTTTGCCTGCTGCAGTTTTGCCAGAACGGGGGAGAAGAGGCCCAGAGGGTCGTTTTTGATATTCGTGGCAACTATGCTCCCGCTTGGGAACATAAGCATGTTGCGGTCTTCTTCCAGACGTTTTGCGATGTAGGAACTGTCGCAAAGCAGGGAGTCCATGCGCGCGATATCGGCCGGAGACAGAAAATAGGGGGCGTTCCTGCAAACGAAACTGCTTACCAGGCTGATGCTTTCCATGTCTATGGATGCCACCATGGCATCGCTCCAGCCCTGATTGTCGGCTTCCAGCAGGTTCTGCTCCAGGCAGTTCATAGCCTCCACCGCCATGTCCGGGTCCGAAGGGTTGTTGCAGATGATGAAAAGACGCTCCGCTCCGGAAATCTTCTGGTATACATTCAGGGCTTCGCGCTCCGATGTTCCCAGGGGCAGGAAATCGCCTATGTCCTCGCTGTACTGCAGCCGAAGGATGAAGGCGGCAAGGATGCAGCTGATGCATGCAAGAGATGCAAGCAGCCATTTCCTTTTCCGTGCAAAGAAGTCGTATATCCTTATAAAAAACATCTTATTCAAAAGCAAGTCTGCTGTCTATGGGGTTTGCATATATTCCAAGGAAAATCTTGCGCAGCTCTCCCATGTCCCTGTTCCCGCATATCTGCTCCAATCCTGCCATGTGCTGCAGAAAGGCCTCCTTGTCTTGATTGCTGTACATTTCCGAATACCTGTCGCTTCCGCTAAGAAGGTCGTGGGCCACATAGTTGTTGGGCCACAGCGTGAAGGCGGTGCATATCCTCTGGTCTATGAGGTTGGCAACAAGTCTGTGGAAGTCTGATGCATTAAGGTTGGCGAAAGGCTTCAGGTCTTCCATGCCAACAACCGGGCACAAGGAGAAGTGCACCCTGCCCTTAGGCTGATTTATGCCCTGCAGTATGCTGTTCAGGTCTTCCATCGGGCCTTTCCTGTACGGGCCCAGCCTTCGGTCGTAAAGTTCCAGGGTCTTAAGGAAATCGCAAGGCTCCCATTCATAGGAAAGCGAAACGGGCAGTATGTTCAGCTCTGCTATTGCGGCAAGCTTGTCTGCCCCGCCGCTCATGCCGAACATCTTTATGATTCCCTGGTCCGTGCGGTCTGTGCCGTCTTTGGTGCGTCCGTTGCGCTGTGCCAGCCAGCCGGACTGTCCGCGCGTCACAACGCAATCCCTCATGTATGCGGACAGCTTCATGGAAGAGTTGTAGAAATCTCTCATGTTTGCTCCCGGGCGCTCCACGGTGAACATCTTGTTGGATTTTCCTATGTCCACCACAAGCTGGTTAACCATCAGATTGGCTCCGAAAGATATCTCCGATGTCTCCAGACCGTTGTCCACAAGAATCATCTGGAGTATTGCTGCGTCCAGCATTATGTCCCTGTGGTTGGAAAGGAAGATATAGCTGCGCTGCGGGTTCACATTCTCCAGCCCGCTTGCGCTTAAGCGGCTGATGCTCTTGCCCACTATCATGCTGGTGGCAGCATACATCACCTTTGCCTGGAACTCCTTCACGCTTGATATGCCGCGCACCATCTCCCTAAGCTCCTCCACGTCCCTTCCCGGGAAAACATATCCGGCAAGGACGGGGAAAAGCGGGTCGGCGGCAATGCGGTTCATTGCAGCCGGAATCTCGCTGTCGAAATATGGACGTATGCCGTCAAACATTCTGTGCCTCATTAATCTTGTTTATAATATAGTTCAGACCGAAGATAGCCTCGCATGTGCTGATTGCCGTAAGCGGAACCCCGCAGAATCCGTGCAGGTTGCAGTTCTGGCCTGTGAGCAGCAGGTTGGGGATTTTGGTGATGACCGGCACCTGCGAAAGCGCAAGATTGTTATAGTCCTTGCTGAAGCCGCACATGGTGCCCTCCTTGGCGCCGTAGTAATCGCGTATGGTTAGGGGAGATGCAGTGTTCATGTCTTCCACGCAATCCCTGAAGCCAGGGTATATCTCTTCCATCTTGTCCAGAAGTTTATCGGCGCACTCCTTCTTCCAGTCCTCGTAATCCTTTCCGCGGTGTCCCACGGTGGTGTTCTCCCACTGCTTCACCTGTTCCCAAAGCATTGGGGCGGTGATTATCATCTTGCTGGCATATTCTCCCTGGTCCAGGTCCGGCGGGGTGATGTACAGAAAGCCCATAGGCCAGTTGTGTCCGCTTTCCCCGAAATTCCATATGTTTTCGTACCTGTCTGTGTAGTAGGCGGACCAGTTGAAATATTTGAAGCTGTTCTTCTTGAACTTTATGTTCAGCGTGAAGGCCGAATAGGCGTTCGGGATGCTGTCCAGACGGTTCCTGTATGGCTTTGGCAGGGCCGAAGGGTTGTCCAGCAGGCCGAAGAAGGTGCACGGGTGGATGGCGCAGATATAGTAGTCTGCACTGAACTCCCTGCCCTTGACCGTGCTGACGCCGGTGATGAATCTCTCCTGCGTGTTCACCCTTGCAACGCCGTCATTCACAACAATCTCGCCTCCGTTCTCGCGTATGAGGTCTGCAAGAGTCTCGGCAAAGAGATGGCTGCCCCCTGCAAAACGGCTGGCGCCGCCTATATACAGTACCGATATCACTGCGTGCACGTATGCCGGGGTCATATTGCCGCGTCCTCCGTAAAGCGGGTTCATGAAGGCCACCACATTCTGCAGTTTATAGTCACTTATGTATTTGGCAATGAATTCCCTGGCCGGCATTGTGAACTCCTCTGAATGCACGGGGAAAGCATTGCTGCTGGGGCGCAGGTTGTATATGTCCAGTTCGTCCACAATCCTGAACATGGCATCCACATAGTTCTTCAGATTCTCCTTCTGGTCCGGGAAGCTCTTTGCCAGCGCCTCCACATAGGCTTCACGGCCTGTGGCAGTGCAATAACATTCTTTGTCCTGGCCGAAGAAAATCCTGTCCGGGCCGTAATCTTCCAGATGGCTTACATGTATCCTGTCCAGGATTCCCAGATATTTGCAGATGCGGTATATGTTTCCGCCTTCCCTCATTCCGCCTATGATATGCATGCCGGTGTCGAACACCTCTCCGAAGCGCTTGAAGCACTGGAGGCCTCCGCCAACAGTGAGGTTTTTCTCTATGACCGTAACCTTCATGCCTTCCTTGGAAAGTATGGCTCCGGTGAACAGGCCTCCCAGTCCTCCACCTATTATCACTGCACTTTTCTTGTCACTCATTGCTTGATCCGTTTATCTGTTTTGCCAACAATTCCGGTGAAACCAGCTCGCAGCAGCTCACGATGGTACCCACAAGCACACCAAGTATGCCGTGCGAATTCACATTCTGGCCTGCAAGCAGCAGGTTCGGGATTTTGGTTTTATATGGTACCCTGCCTGCAGGGCCCAGGTTCACGTCCTTTGCCACACCGTACAGGCCGCCGTCCTCAGTCCCGGTATAGTCCAGATAGCTTAGCGGCGTGGATGTCCAGTATGATTCCACTGCGGCGCGGAATCCCTTCCGGTGTTTTTCCATGGTGTCCAGCAGCTTTTCCGCATGCATCCTTTTGAATTCTTCATAGTCTGCGCCGCGCCTTCCTATGGAAGTGCCCTTCCACTTCAGCACGTCGGCCATTTTCATATAGGCAATGACTTCGGCGCTTCGGGCCCATTTCTGGTTCTGATGGTCGCACATGTGCATGTAGAGAAAGCCCTTCGGCCAGTCTGATGAGCTGTAGCTTTCACAACCCCAGGAAGTGCCGTTTTCATAGCCGAAATAATTCGTGTTCATGTATGGCATTGCCCCCTCCTTGAATTTCACGTACAGCACAAATGGGGCCTCGCTTTCCGGAATCCCGTTTATCCTGCTTCTGAATGCCGGCCTTATAAGCTTGGTGTCCAGGGTTTCCAGCAGGCGTTTCGGGTGTATTGCGCTTATGATGTAATCCGCCTCGTAGAACTCCTGGTTCAGGGTTTCAACGCCTGTGGCCTTCACGTCGTTGCAGTGCACCTTCACAACCTTGCGGCCCGTTAGGACGCGTCCTCCCATCTTCTCTATCCCTTCCTGCAGGCCGTAGGCCAGGCTGTCGCTGCCGCCGGCGAAACGGAAGGCGCTCTTGTTGTAGAAGTCCATTATGAAGGCATGCTGGGCAAAAGGTGTCTTGCCCCTGACAGCTGCGTAAAGCGGCTGGTCTCCCACAAGGACATCCTTGATGAAAGGGTCTGTGAAAAGGGAATCCATAACCTCGTCCAGGGCCAGCAGCTGGTACTGTGCGAACTGCATGCTGTCCGGGCCCTTTCCTGTCATGGCTGCCAGGGAAGAGAACTTGGAAACCTCGTCCACTACGGAAAGATATTTCTGCAGATTGTCCCTTTCTGCGGGGAAGTAGCCGGCCATCCTTTCCAGAAAGGCCTCCCTGCCGCTTGGAAAGCGGAAATCCTGGCCGCACAGGTTCACGGTGTTGTAGGCATCGGCGCAAAGCGGGCTAAGTTCCACCCTGTCTTTCAGGCCGAAGTAGCCCAGCATCTTGTCCATGATCTGCCCCGGTGCGGCGGAACCTATGTAGTGCATGCCGGTTTCAAACTTGGCACCGCGCCGGGTGAAGCACTGCAGACATCCTCCCGGCTGCAAACCCTGCTCCAGAACGGTTACGTCATAACCGTTTTTCTGCAGTATGTATGCGCAGCTTAGTCCTCCCAGACCGGATCCTATTACAACCACCTTAGACATCCTGTTCCATTTTATCTGCCACCTGGGCGTATCGTTCAATATAATAGCGGCGCATGGCCGTTGCCTGTTCCTTCACCTGCCCCATGGCACACAGTTCCCGGCGGCTTATGCGTTTGTCAATCTCCAGATGGATGGGCCATTCCTTCAGACTGTGGTCCTTTTTCGGAAGGGCCTTCCCGGCGCCGTATAGAACAAGCGGAAGAATGTCCAGCCCCAGTTCCTGTGCAATCTGGCAGGCGGCGTGGCGGAAACGTCTTATGCGGCAATCCTCGGACCTGGTGCCCTCCGGATACACGGCTATGCTGTAGCCCCTTTCCACAAGGTCCCTGAGCTGGGGGAGTATGGCATCCATTCCCCTGGATATAGGCAGGAATTCCGCATTGCGCACCAGAAAGCCGAAGAAAGGGTTCTTCCACACCCAGTCTGCGGTAAGCACCACAAGTTTCGGGCTTTGAAGCAGCATGGGCATGAGGTCCAGATGCGACTGGTGGTTGCATATGATCACCGCCGGTTTGCTGAAATCCTCTCCGCTGTTATTGGTCTGGCTGTATTTCACCCCGGGTATCCCGTGCGTGCGCAGTACAAATCGTGCCGATGACTGAAGCATCCTGTGCAGAGTCTCCCTCTTCTTTTCCGTCATTTTGCCCGTCTTCAGATATAAAAACATGAATGGCGTTGCCATAAGCATGCTGAATAGCACGAACATAAGCAGGGAATAGATGGTGTAGCACAGCTGTCTCAGGCCGCGAAGCAGCTTCAGAGGATAGCCGTACACTACCGCCAGGCCGCAGAGTATGGTGTTAAGTATGAAGATCCGTGTGAAATCCGGTCCCGGGCGGAAGTGCGAAACCCTTTCACCTGCAGGGGGATAGTAGACGTTTACCGGCTGCGACACCAGTTCCACTCCGTGCCAGGAAGCCAGTACCATCAGCTCCAGTTCGGCCTCATAGCGTGATGTGAGAAGCGAAAGACCGTAGAGTTTCTTCAGGGGATAAAG
Source organism: Bacteroidales bacterium (assembly GCA_024401715.1). Classification (GTDB taxonomy): domain Bacteria; phylum Bacteroidota; class Bacteroidia; order Bacteroidales; family UBA932; genus Cryptobacteroides. The sequence goes on along the minus strand of JAKSKO010000023.1, from coordinate 1,441 downwards.
CCTGTAGCCGGTCTGGGTGTCTTTAAGCCTTATGCCTGTCTGCACCGCGAACCAGAAATTGCTGAAGGCGTTTGCAAAACTGCTGCCTTTGCTGCGGCTTACGTTTTCCAGGCCCTTCCTTTCGCCAACGATAAGCGCCCCGGGATGCTGGATATTGGCCTCCAGCATAAGCGGGATGTCTTCCGGATAGTGCTGGCCGTCTCCGTCAAGGGTTATGGCGTAGGCAAAACCGCGCTTCAGGGCATGACGGAAGCCTTTTTCCAGGGCCGTTCCCTTGCCGCAGTTCTTGTGAAGAACCACAATATCGGGCTGCAGGGGGAGTTCATGCAGAAGCTGCAGGGTGTTGTCTGTGCAACCGTCGCACACCACAATCACGTCCTGGCACTGCTGCAGGGCACGCTGCACCACAGAAGCTATGGTTCCCGCATTGTTGTATGTGGGAATGACCACGCAAATGCCCCTGTCTTTCAGGCGCTGGCGCTGCTTCTGCAGTTCTGCTGCTGTGTCTACTTTCTGCATATTATAGAGAGCCTGGCATATGTCTGGTCGGCATATGTCGCGCTAACCTGTACCTTTATGTTTTCTTCGTCCTGCTGTGACAGCTGGAGGGTGTAGTCCACCTCCGGGGTCTCCACAGGGCTTATTATCCTAAGGAACTTGATGTTTTTCACCGTCTTCACTTCCAGGGCGGCCCCGTATGCAAGGGAGGCCAGCTCCAAGGCAATCTGCAGTATGCACACGCCCGGGGTTATAGGCTCTCCCGGGAAGTGGGCCTTGTAGATGAAATGCTCCGGGTTCAGCTTCAGGCTGTATTTGAAAGTGTCATCGGAATGCGAAGATTCCTTTATGGTAAACAAACTGTCAAGAAGTTTCATATCTATCTGTTGATGGCGAAATCTTTGAATTCAATTATGGTGCTGTCTCCGCTCTGTTCCAGCATCTGCACTTTCACAACGGAGCCTATCTTTCTGTCGTATGTTAATATGATGCGGCTGCACATCTGCTTCATCTCTTTTCTCTGAGGGAGCATTTCCGCAATATAGCAGTTGCCCTGCGCGCTTAAGGTAGACTTGAACAGCTTTTCGTCCGTGAGGCATCTGCCGTTCACGCTGTCCAGCATAAGGCGTGCGATTTCCCTGAATATCCTGTTCTGTCCGGAATTGCCGCTTATGATCTGGCCGTCTTTCTGCATGGTGGTCTTGCCGTCCTCCAGGATGAAAAGGTAGGCCGTAGGGGTGAGGTATTCCCAGCGCAGGAGTTTGCCCTTGATGTAGTTCATGCATCCGGTGCACACCATTTTCTGGTCCATCATTGTCATCACCCTTGTCTGGGTGAAGTTGCAGGAAAGGCTCTCTATGGCCTCTCCTCCCTTTGCAATCTCGGCAATCATGGCATCCCTGTCCTGGCCGGCAAGCATTGCCGATGCTGCAAGGATACCCAA
>JAKSKO010000022.1 GCA_024401715.1 Bacteroidales bacterium | reverse complement strand
CTGAAAGCATACAGCGACAGATACTTAACGCCCTGTCTCACAGACTCCTTCAAAATTTTCCTTACACTTTCCACACCAGCCACATGGCCTGCACCACGATGCATTCCTCTCTCCTGGGCCCATCGGCCGTTACCGTCCATGATTATGGATACATGAGTTGGGATCATATACGTATATCTTGTTATCTTTCGTTTCTCCTGTCCTCCCCCCAAAACAATTTGTCTGAAAGGGCCTGTATGAAACTGGAATCGCCAAGGCACAAACGCTTAAGCGAAAACTGTGCCATGGAAACTTCCACCTTCTCTTTCCTGTCCAGCATGAAATTCTGGTTGTCCACACTTATGCTTACGTTCTCGTCCCTGCTTACGAATTCCATTTCTATCCTGCAGTCGTTGGGGACAACAAGGGGACGGACATTGAGGTTGTGCGGAGCTATGGGCGCAATTATGAAAACCTTGGAAGAAGGCAGAACTATCGGGCCTCCCACACTGAGGTTGTAACCTGTACTTCCCGCCGATGTTGCAACCATGAGGCCGTCACCCCAATATACCGGAAGTTCCCTGCCGTTCACGCTAACCCGCACGCCAAGCATCGCCGGACCGGTCCTTCGGGCCACAACTTCATTCAGGGCTATATACTCCCCCTCCCCGGCCTTTGCCCTCAGGAGTACCCTCTCCTTTGTTTTCAGGTCTCCCTTTGCAAAAGCCTCCAGGGTTGTATCCACCGTATTCTCGGACAAGAATCCCAGACGGCCGAAATTCACACCAAGCACAGGCACTCCGGCGCGGGCAGCCAGTCTTGCAGCCCTCAGGTATGTGCCGTCACCTCCCGCACCCAGCACCATATCTGTGCCGTCGGGAAGCGCGTATTCCGCGGTGTGCGGAAAAAGACTGTATCCTGCACTCTCCAGGCCGTTTTTCAAACGTATGAAATCGGGATTTGTTTCCAGGGAAACATTACCAAGAATAACAGCAATTTTCATAATGACGTTCAAACTCCCAAATTTAGCATTATTCTTGCAATAATTATGTAATAATTAAGTATTTTTGCATTTCAAACAGCACTAAGATGACAAAATTAAGCGTTAACATCAACAAAATAGCAACAGTTCGCAATGCCAGGGGAGGCAATATGCCCAACGTCCTGCAGTGTGCGAAAGATTGTGAGAAGTTCGGTGCAGAAGGCATAACGGTACATCCGCGTCCGGACCAGAGGCATATACGTTACAGCGATGTAAGGGAGATAAAGCCTGAGATAGGTACGGAATTCAATATAGAAGGAAATCCAATCAAGTCATTTGTGGACCTTGTGCTTGAAGTGAGACCGGCCCAGGTGACGCTTGTTCCCGATGCGGAGAATGCAATAACTTCGAATGCGGGCTGGGACACCGTCAGGAACCGAAGCTTCCTAACCGAAATCTGCGCAAAATTCCACCGTGCCGGCATACGTACATCCATTTTTGTCGACCCCGATCCCGAAATGGTGCGCGGCGCCGCGAAATGCGGTGCGGACCGCGTGGAACTTTACACCGAAGCATACGCGCGTGATTATTCATCGGACAGGGAACAAGCCATCGCACCATACGTGGAAGCGGCAAAGGCGGCGCGTGAATGCGGTTTGGGCCTGAACGCCGGTCACGACCTCAACCTGGACAACCTGAAGTATTTCATAGAATGCATTCCATGGACGGACGAAGTATCCATTGGACATGCCATCATATGTGACGCGCTTTACATGGGTCTGGAGAAAACCATTGACGCATATCTTAAGCAGATTAAATAAATTTTATTTATATTTGCACTCTTGTAAACAAGCTAATTAAAGACAATAACGTAATATGAAGAAAATTTTTACACTCACAAGCATCCTTGCTCTTTCAGCAGTTTGCCTCTCATCATGCAACAACACCGCCAACACCCCTGCAAAAGCTGCAGAGGGAACCGTAGTGGCAGCCCAGGGCAGCATCGTTTACTTCGATCTTGACCGCGTGCTGGAGCAGTACGACATGGCCAACGACAAACGCAGCGAGGTTGAAACAAAAGTTGCAACAATCCAGCAGGAGGTTACACGCCGCCAGAAAAACCTGGAGAACGCAATCAATGACTTCCAGAACAAAATCAACAAAGGCCTCATGACCAGCGCAGCAGCACAGGCACAGCAGCAGAAACTCCAGGAGCAGGACGCCGCTTTCCAGCAGTTCGCACAGCAGAAACAGGCTGAAATCATGGAGGAGCAGCAGGTTATGATGAATGTTCTTGCCGATGCAATCAAAACATACATCGAGAAGTACAACCAGGAGAAAGGCTTTGCCATGATCCTCACAAACCAGGCAGGTGTTCCTGTAATCGCAGGTGACGAGAGCCTGAACATCACAGACGAAATCATCGAAGGTCTGAACAAAGAGTACGTTAAGAGCAAAAAAGCCGAATAAGGGATGACCCGTTTGTTTTTCCTGCTGTGGATAGCTTTGTTCGCTTATCCGCAGCAGGATGATTTTAAGACACATACAGTAAAATGGTACGAGGACCTCAAGAGCATCTCCGCCAAATACGGGGTTCCTGTGGATGTACTCAAGGCCATTAACAAGATTGAGGGGGACGGGGTTGCCGTACGCCAGCAGCTTCTTATCCCTACCAGTGAGAGCCAGTGGCAGACAGTTGAAGACAGCATACAGCAGGTGCAGGAAGAAGACCTGAAGGAGGAAGAACCTGCCTGCGCTGCGGAGGAAACTGAAGGCCCGGAGATTTCACTAGGCCTGCTTCTGCCCTTTGCCAGCGGCAGTCAGGCACAGAAAGACAATGTCCTGGATTTTTACAGCGGCGTTCTGATGGCCGCAAAAGAGTTGGGCGACCAGGGCATAGACATCAAGCTGGATGTGGTGGATTTCGCATCACAGGACGAAATTGATTCCAAAATCATCATTGGCCCATTCCGTTATGCGGATTTCCAGCAGGCTATTGAAAGATGCCCTGAAAAAAGCATACTGGTATCACCTCTGGATCCCAAGACCGCCGCTCTGGCAAAAGAGAATGCACAGTTGATGCAGAGCGCGGCATCGGCGGCAGACCAGTATGGCAACTCTATCCGGGAGGTGAAAGGCGACAATTACATAATAATCACCAGCAACCAGGACAAGACAGCATTTGAAGAGACTGCAAGCGCATTGGAACAAAGCGGAATAAATTTCAGCGTCTGCTATTGCGATGTCCAGGGAGAGATAGAGAATTGGGAGACTGCATACAGGGAGGAAGGTCTCAACGTGGTAATTCTTGCAATCAACAGCGAGGCTGCGCTGAACAATGCTGTACGCAACATGGGTATTGAGGAAAGCAAGGGCAACGTCATGTGTTTTGCCGGCAGCAGGGTTGCAAGCTATGAAAGCATCCCGACAGAGAACCTGCACCGCGCACACATCCACGCCCTTTGTTCATACTATATAGACTATTCAGACCCTGTTGTCCTGGATTTCATCCACAAATACAGAGCCCTTTATAATACGGAACCAGGGCAGTTTGCGTTCCAGGGCCACGACCTTGCATATTTCCTTATAAAGACACGCCACGAGCTGGGTGCTCAATGGAAAGAAAACATAACTGAGCTTCCTCAGATGGATCTGCTGCAAAGCAGCTTCAAACTGAAACGTCTGGAAAACGGAGGTCTTGTGAATGTGGCAGGCAGAAAAGTGGAATACTGCCGTGATTACAGCGTAAGACTGATAAAGAATTAGCGTTTCAGAAGCCGGCGCGCATTTGCCACCGCCTCCTCGCTTAATGATGAACCGCTTAACATGCGGGCGATTTCAAGGACTCTCTGCTCGTCAGAGAGTTTTTTGATGCTGCTGCTTGCACCGTTATCGGCAATGGTCTTTTCCACCAGATAGTGGGCGTCGCCCTTGGCCGCAACCTGAGGAAGGTGTGTGATTGCAAATACCTGCATACCTTCTCCCATGGTGCAGATCACGCTGCCCATCTTGTCTGCCACGCTGCCGCTTACACCGGTGTCTATCTCATCAAAAACCATTGTAGGCATAGCCATAAACCGGCTCATCAACTGTTTCAGAGACAGCATTATACGGCTTAGCTCTCCACCAGATGCGCATTTTGCCACAGGCACGGGATTCACACCGGAAGAACTGAAAAGGAAAGACGCCTCATCGCTACCCGTTGAAGACATTGCACACTCTGAAAGCTGTATGCGGAACACGGCCCTGTCCAATTCCATAAAGGAAAGATTACGCATGACATGCTCTGCAAATTCACCTGCCTTGGCTGCCCTTCTTTCATGCAGGCTGGCGGCAATGGACTCAAGTTCTTCCTTAAGCTTGCCATGCCTCTGCTGCAGGGATGAAAGCTGCTCTTCCAGAGCCTCGCTTCCAAGAACGATGTCCTTGAGGGAATCACGTTTCTGAATCAATTCCGCCTCGCTCTCCACTTTGTGGCGCTTCATAAGGCCGTAAATAAGCCCCAGACGGTCATCCACCTGCTGCAGACGCTCCGGACTGCAGGAAAGTTTGTCGTTAGCCATTGAAATCTCTTCCGAGATATCCTTCAGTTCCAGACGCGCGCTTTCCAGACGGCGGGCAAGATCGTCAAAGCCCTTGATGTACGATGACAGTCTGTCCAGATTCCTGAAAGCGGAGAGAAGGTCATTGTTCACGCCGCTTCGGCTGTCATCGCTGGGATCGAAAAGTTCTGCTGCGCCGGCCATCAACTCCTTTATCTGTTCTGCATTTGAAAGCTGAAGCTGTTCCTGCTCCAACTCTTCCAGCTCTCCCTCCCTAAGTTTGGCCTGTTCCAGCTGTTCATATACGGCTGTGTTGTAATCGCTTTCCTCCCTGGCTCTGTTTATGCGAGACTGCACCAAGGCAATTTCCGCACGCAGTTCCTTCTCTGCGGCAAATGCGGCAGCACACTGCGATAGCAAAGGGCCATTGTCCGCAAAACTGTCCAGGATGGAAAGCTGATATGCCTTGGATGTAAGAAGCAGGGTATCGTGCTGTGAATGAATGTCCACGATGGACGCCCCGAACTCCTCCAGCACGGGAAGGCTTACGGGAGTGTCGTTTATAAAGGCACGGCTGCGGCCGCTTTTTGCAACAGTCCTCCTTACGGTGAAATTGCCGCCCTCATATTCAATATCGTTCTCGTTGCAGAATGCTTCCAGTTTCGTGTCAGGAGTGAAGAACTCCCCCTCCACAACACAGCTGTCGGCATTTTCCGATATCGCTCCCGCATCCGCCTTGCGTCCCGTAAGAAGGCCAAGGGCCCCTATAAGGATAGACTTGCCGGCACCGGTGGGACCGGAAATGATAACCAGACCATCCGGAAAATCAATATCCAGATGGTCTATCAGAACAAAATTGCTTATATGAAGTGACTTCAGCACCTATTTCAAACTAGAACTCGTCGTTTCCTTTGATATCCTCATAGAAGATCTGTCCTTCCTCGAACTCTGCAATTGCGCGCAGAGATGGTTTCGGACGGCGCTCGAAACGTTTTGAAACGTCAATCTGCTCACGGTTCTCCACAATCTCCTCCATGGTATCGCGCTCGCTCTTCACTGCGTCCAGATACTCGTTAAGCTCTTTCTTCTCTGCAAGGGCAATCTGGTTGCTGCGTTTTGAAAGGATAACCACTGTTTCGTAAATGTTACCTGTAGGTGCGGCAAAATCGCAAAGGTCGCGGGTCTGTGTGTTTACAGGTATTTTCTTTTCTGCTGACATAATTATTTTATCTTTAAAAATTAACTCTCTACATTATTATACAACATAAACATGCAGAGAGTTTCAAAATTTCGTATTCTCCGGAGGAAATTTATTTCAGTTTCTGTTTCCTTTCCTTCTCCTTGGCATATTTCTCCTTCCTTATCTGCTTTTCCTCCTTGCGTATGATGCGGTCGGCATTCTTGTCGGCCTTTCTCTCGGCGCTAAGATCCTTGCGGCTGGCAGTGGCCACACCCGTGCTGCGCTGATACCTTGCATACATCTGGTCCAGATCCGGACGGTACTTGGAATCCGGCAGCTCACCTATGAAATTATAGTAATGGTCCACAAAATCCATATACCTGTCCTTCTGCTTCATGGAAACACTGTTCTGGGCATATTTGTAGCTGGATTTTGCAAGGAAGTAAAGAACCTCTTCCCTGTAGCGGTTGTCCGGATGATCCTTCAGCACGTTCTTGAAAGCAGTCTTGGCTGCGATATAGTCCTCCATCTTGTAATAGAGGTGGGCGTTCTCGAATTCCTTGCGGTCCAATCGGTCCTGAAGCTCGTCCAGCATAAGCTCACACACCGGCACGTTACCGGATTCCGGGAATTCAGAGATATACTCCCTTATGGCGAATATGGCCATATTGGTAGGATTCTGGTCCAATTCCCATCTGTATGTGCTTCTGTACATACAGTCTATCTTCAGGAAGCGGCTGTCCGATGTGAAGGGGCTGCGCGAATAAAGATCCAGGAAACTGCCGAAGTTAGCCTCCGCCGTAACATAGTCCTGATTCTTGTAGTTGCTAAGAGCCCAATAGTAACGCACGGTATCGTCACGCTCCGTGCCTGAAGTCTGCAAAGACAGGGACTCGAACAAAGCCGCTGACTTCTTGTATTTTTTCATGTTGAAAAGGCGGAAAGCCTCTTCATATTTCCCATCCACATCATTGCTTGCAAGCATAGCATCAAACTGCGTCCTGCAGCCCGCAAGGGCCATGAGAGCAAAAATAGAAAGCAGAAAAAACCTATTTTTCATATTCACTGTCCAAATATGCTTTTACATCCATGGCAGCCTGCGCACCGCTTGCCGCCGCTGTAATTGCCTGTCTGTATCTTGTATCCTGCACATCGCCTGCCGCGAAGATACCCTTCGCAGTGGTTCTGGTGCAATCGGCCGCTGTTCTGATATAGCCGTTCTCATCCACTTCAACAAGAGCATGGAAAAGGTCCGAATTCGGATGGTGACCTATTCCCAGGAAGAAACCGTCCAGCTGCACATCAAAGACCTCGCCGTCCTTGCGCTGAAGCCTTGCACCTGTAACTCCGTACTCATCTCCCAGAATCTCCTTGGTGCTGCACTCCCACAGAACCTCTATGTTCTCTGTCTCGAACACACGTTTCTGCATGGCCTCCGAAGCACGCAGTACATTTCTGCGGACAATCATGTACACTTTCTTGCACAGGCTTGCAAGATAGGTTGCCTCCTCACATGCGGTGTCTCCGCCGCCAACGACAGCCACAGTCTTCCTGCGATAGAAAAAGCCGTCACAAGTTGCGCAGGCACTAACGCCAAGTCCCTTGTATTTCTCCTCTGAAGGCAAGCCCAGATATTTGGCCGATGCACCGGTTGCGATGACAACGGTTTTGGTAACGATTGTCTCGCCTCCGTCAAGGGTGACTTTATAATCATTGCCCTGGGCCTCAACGCCTGTTACGATACCGCCGCGAAGCTCGGCGCCAAGATTTTCGGCCTGGGCGCGCATTGCCTGCATCAGCGCGTTGGCATCAATGCCATCGGCAAAGCCGGGATAGTTGGCAACATGAGTTGTGGTTGTAAGCTGGCCGCCCGGAAGCATGCCCTCGAAAAGCACAGGCTGAAGGCCGGCGCGCTGTGCGTAGATTGCTGCAGTATAGCCTGCAGGGCCGCCGCCTATGATAACGCAATTTCTCTTCATGATATTATTCTCCCGCCGATTTCAAACGTTCTGCATTCTCTGCAATCTGCAGCTGGTCTATAACCTCCTGGATATCGCCGTCCATGAACACAGGAAGATTGTACATGGTCCAGTTGATTCTATGGTCTGTAACACGGCTCTGCGGATAGTTGTATGTACGAATCTTGGCACTTCGGTCTCCCGTAGACACCATTGATTTGCGTTTTGCTGAAATGCTGTCCAGATATTTGCTGTACTCCAGGTTGTACAGACGTGTACGAAGCTCGGCAAGGGCTTTGTCGAAGTTCTTCAGCTGTGATTTCTCGTCCTGGCACTGAACCACGATACCAGAAGGGATGTGGGTGAGGCGTATTGCAGAGTAGGTGGTGTTCACGCTCTGTCCGCCAGGGCCGGATGAACAGAAGGTATCCTTGCGGATATCGTTCATGTTAAGCTCCACGTCAAACTCGTCGGCCTCCGGAAGAACCGCAACGGATGCGGCCGATGTCTGCACGCGTCCCTGGGTTTCGGTCTGAGGCACACGCTGCACGCGGTGTACACCCGATTCATATTTGAGGGTGCCGTATACATGGTCTCCGCTAACCTTGCAGATAACCAGCTTGTATCCGCCTGCTGCGCCCTCGCTGAAGTCTGTAACCTCCATCTTCCAGCCCTTGGTCTCGAAATATTTGGTGTACATGCGGAAAAGGTCTCCTGCAAAGATGGCAGCCTCGTCGCCGCCTGCGCCGCCACGTATCTCCAGGATGGCATTCTTTGCATCCTCCGGATCGGCAGGGATGAGGAGGATCTTGATATTCTCCTCCATCGCAGGAAGTTTCGGCTCTATCTCCGCAATCTCCTCCTTCGCCATCTCGCGAAGGTCCTCATCTTTCTCTGTGGCAAGAATTTCCTTTGCCATTTCCAGGCTTTCCACCAGCCTCTTGTATTCATTGCCGGCAGCAATAACCGGGTCCAGTTCCTTGTACTCCCGGTTCAGCTGTATATATTTCTTCATATCCGAAATGATAGCCGGCTCTGAAAGCTGAGCCTGAAGCGATTCGTGTTTCTCCTGTAGTCCCAGGATTTTTTCAAGTAGAGAATTCTCTGCCATTAGTCAATATCTTTTATATAGCACCTGCGTCTGTTGTAAAGCTCGCTGTTGTATGAAGCCCACACCTTTGCGGCGCTGTTGGTTTCTATCTGGGGGTTCGTAATATTGTATTCGATATGCAGGTTCTTCCTGTTCTCTGCGCTTACGGTATGTATCACAGCGGCAATTCCCTTGCCTTCCCACTGCTCTGCCCCGCCCATAAGCATAAGGTCGCAAACAGGATTGTCATCCCCTTTCATGGCCTTCAGTATATGATACCAGCCCGTTGGGAAAAGCCTGCCCTTCGCCTTCTTGAACGCCTCGCTTACGCTTGGCATGCATATTCCGAAACCGGCAAGGTCTCCGTTTTCGTCACAGATGATAGCGCAGTATTCATTGCGCAGCATAGGGATGAAAGCGGCGGCTTCGGCCTTCATCTCACTTTCCGTGAGAGGGATGAAATTATACACGGAACGGGAGAAGATCTCGCTGTAGGATTTCAAAAACTGTTCCACCCTGGCGCTGTCCTTCACATATTCCTCCACAGGCACGGCATGCAGCTTGTACCTTTCCTGAAGACGCTGCGAAATCATCCTCACCCTATCTGTGGCGATATTGTCAAGCACCTTGTACTGCACCCAGTCGCATTCCTTCACAAAGCCCATCCTCTCCAGGAATTCCGGATAATACGGATGGTTGTAGATGGTGTTGAACTGAGGGGTGTTCTGGAAACCCTCCACAAGCATTCCCTGCTTGCCCATGGTGTTATAGAAGAGAGGACCGTGGATCTGGGTCATGCCCTGGGCCTTCGCCCAGTTCGATGCCGTGCGCACAAGCTCCAGCGCAAGATCGTAGTCATCCACCACGTCAAACCAGCCGAAACGGCAGCATTTCTTGCCGTACAGCTCGTTGTAGCGCGGATTCACTATCGCGCATATGCGGCCATAGACGTTGCCTTTTTCGTCCACTGCCATCCACAGTTTCTGCTTGCAGTATTCCTTTGCAGGATAGGACTCCAGGGTTTCAATCTGGTCCTTATGCAATGCAGGTACATATTGCGGGCACTCGGCATACAATTTATCCGGAAATTCAACGAACTTCCTCAATTCCCTGCGTGTTTTTACTTCTATAATCTGCATAATCATACAAAGATACGCATTTTTTTGCAAGAATATGTATCTTTGTGCCCTAAATTAAAGTTAACGCATATGCATAGCAGACAAGAAAAGATGGAGGCCTTCGGCCGATTGCTGGATATCATGGAACAGGTTCGCACCGGATGCCCGTGGGACCGCAAACAAACCTTCGAATCCCTGCGCCCGCAGACGGTGGAGGAAGTGTACGAGCTGGGCACCGCAATAATGGACGGTAACCGCACCGAGATATGCAAGGAATTGGGAGACATAATGCTGCACGTTGTGTTCTATTCGCAGCTGGGCCAGGAAGAAGAGAAATTCGACGCTGCCGATGTCTGCAACGCGATATGCGACAAACTCATATACCGCCACCCGCACATTTTCGGAGAGGTGAAGGTGGAGGATGCAGACCAGGTTCTCACAAACTGGGAGATGCTGAAGACCAAGGAGAAAGGCGGCAACAAAACCGTGCTTGAGGGCACAAGGGGCCTGCCTACCCTGCTGAAGGCCTACAGAATGCAGGACAAGGCCCGCGGCGTGGGTTTCGATTGGGAGAAGCGCGAGGACGTATGGGACAAGGTTCAGGAGGAACTGGGAGAGTTCAGGGCCGAGCTTGAGGCCGCAGCCGCAGCAACGGACGAGGCCGGAAAGAAAGCTGCCATGGAGAGGGCCGAGGGTGAATGCGGAGACTATCTTTTCAGCGTCATCAACGCGGCACGTCTTTATAAGATAAACCCGGACAACGCACTGGAGCGCACCTGCGAGAAATTCCGCCGCCGTTTCACCTATCTGGAAGAAAATACCATTAGGCAGGGCCGTGACCTTCACGAGATGAGCCTGGAAGAGATGGATGCGTATTGGAACGAAGCCAAGAAACTGGGACTGTAGAAAGTCCTAACGCCAGAATTCTTCCGTGATATCCTGGCGATGAAAATAAAGACGCTGGTTCGTAGCGGGATTGTTGAGGGGGCCCTTTTCAGGAATGAAGGGGCCCACTTTCACATAATCGAACAGATCGAATAGATCGTCCTCAACAACTGCCCTTCCACTGTAAAGGGCTGAAAGAATGTTGGGATGGGCATTGCGCAGATGACGCGCTAATATGCGCAATGCCTCGGGGTCTTTCCCTTCTCCCAACAGTAAAAAGCAATTTATGCCGAAGTTCCCGGCAATGAGGCTGTCTATAAGCTCGGGGGTGAGCTCTTCCCCTATATCCTCACGCAGAAAAGGGGAATGGCACTGTTCGCACAAGCCCATGCACTGGGAGATTTCCACGGCAAGTGTTATTTTGTGGGGGATTTCTTCCAGTACAATGTCGGTGAGCTTGGGAACGTATTTAAGCATGAATGTTTAGAACAATTTCTGGTCGTTTGCGAATTCGGCCGATGAGTAGTGGCGTATGCCAGCCTCTTTCTGACGCGCCTCTGCAAAAGATGAGATACGTTTCAGATAACCGATAACGCGGGTGAGGTAGTCCAGATTCTCGCTGCCGCAGTGAGGACACTGCTTCAGAGTGTTCTTGCTGATGAAACCGCAATCGTTGCAGACGGTGTTCCTCACATTGAAAGTGAAGTAGTTTGTGCCGTAGTGCGCAGCGGTGTTCATGAGGCCGCGGTACTGGTCTTTGCTAAGATGCTCCTCCAGGTTCATGTGAAGGGCCGAACCTCCGTCCAGATACTTCACATACTCCTCTCCGTGAAGTTTGAACTTGTCTATCACAGATGTGTTAGGATCCTCCGGATTGTAGAAGTATGAACTGTAGAGGTTGTGCTTTGAAGATACGAAGTAACCGTCTTTTGCATCCCATTTGTAGTTCTTTGCCGCAAGGTTCTCCGCAGGCACGAACTCTGTGTTGAACATGGCGTCCTTTGTGCGGTCCTGACGGTTGCAGATATTGATGGTCTCCAGCACGGTGTTCACGAAGTGCTTGTAATCCTCGTTAGGAGACACCTCCAGTCCAAGGAACTCGGCTGCCTCTGTGAGGCCGTTCACACCCACTGTGAGGTACTGTTTCTTCATGTCGATGAAGCCTGCACGGTATACGTCCAGCATGTCTGCCTTCAGAAAGTCCTTGATAATCTCGTTGAAAGCTATCTGATATTTGTGCACACGCTCTGTCATCGTGCGTATGTCCACTGCGATATAATCATCGTAAAGAACCTTCTTGTCTATGGCAGGAGAGCCCGGGATAGGGGCGCCGGCGCTAAGCTGTATACCCTTTTTTTCACGGTAGTAACGGCGGGTGGCATCCTGGATGAGACGGTTCAGGTTTATTGTCATCACAGATTTCGAACCTGTTGCAACAGAGGCTGTACCCATAGAGTACTGGTGTGTGGTGACATTGTGTGAAGGGTCTTCCAGATCTTTCAGGGAGTTGCGCAGACGGCAGCAGCTTGAAAGGCTGTCCGGGCTGTTGCTCAGGTAGCAGAAGAAGCTGTGACCCTTGCTCCACATCTCGGCTGTGAAATCGGCATAATCCTTATCGGCAAAGTCGTCCTTGCCATCGGTAAGGAGAGCCATTGTTTCAACAGGGAATGTGAGAACATAGTGAAGGCGCTCCTCATTGAACCAGTTCATGAAATGTTTCTGAAGCCAGCTGAGGGTCTCCCAGATAGGTTTGCTGCCGTCCGGGAACACGAAGTCTCCGAATACGCCCTCGAAGTATGGCTTGTCGAAATAGCCAATATTCCAGAACACTGTCTGGTAGCCACGGTTGCCCGCAGGCATGTTCATGGAGTGAACCACCTGCTGGAAACAGTTGTCGATAACCTTCTCAAGTGTACGCTGCTTGCGGTTATTCTCAACAACATCGTTCAGGTGCTCCAGATAGTCGTCACCATAGTCCTTGCGTATGAAATAGTCCAGATACATGAGGAACTCCGGAGTTGCCACAGCACCCATGAACTGTGAAGAAACGCTGTATACCAGGTTGATGAACTCTCCGCAGAAAGACTTGAGGTCTGTTGGGGCGATGGAAACGCCGCCAAGCTCCCTGAGGCCGCTCTCCAGGAAAGGATACATGGTGATGGCCACGCAGTATGGATAGCCCGGTGTGCCGCTCTCGTCATGCTTGTACAGCACGTGGCTCTTGAGGTCTGCCACATACTGGTCCGACAACTCTTTGCCGTAGAGGCTCTTGATCTTGTCGCACATGATGTAACGGTTCTGACGTATGTTGTTCTCCTTGTACAGCTCGTTGCCAAGGGTTACGATATTCTTGCTGGTGACATTCGCGTTTGCATCGAACTTGGAACCTGTTGCCGCATTTGATGCAGCAATATAGTCCTTGATGAAGTCGCGTTTCTTGCGAAGGTCCACATCGGCGTCAAAAGTCTCGATATATGTGTGGGCAACCTTCTTGTTGATGCTCATGAGGCTCTCCTCCACCTGACGGCGTATCTCTCGGCTTGAAATGCCGTCGTAGATATAGAGGTTGTTGATAATCATTGTAACGATGTTGTCGTCACAATACTCGCCTGCCTGTTTGAATGTCTGGTGTATACCCCTGCGGAGTTTCACCTTGTCGTATTCCTCCAACGACCCGTTTGTTTTGCGTACGTCCATAGTTTTCTGTTCTTTTGGAAGGCAAAGATATACAAAAGGAAGCCTTGTTGATACGCCTTGCAAAAGAAGTTTTCAACAAAGTTTTCAACAATGCCAACAGAGGGCCTTCTATGGCATGTCGGAAGAAAAAATTATTTTCCGCCCAGAAGAATTTCCAGTGCGGCAGCATCCAGATTGCGGCCGATGATAACGCCGTCCCCGTCCACAAGGAACATGCGCGGAGTCTGTATCACGGCATAGGCCGTAACGAAGTCCGAATCACCGCCCTTCAGATTGTAAATCTTTGGTTTTGAACACTTTGAAAAGCTAAGATTCTTTTTCACATAGGCCTGCCACTGGGCATCGTCCTCCCCGGTATAAACGGCATAGAGGTTAATCTTGCGTCCTTTCAGGATTTCTTTCATCCTGTGGGATATGTAAAGGCACTTCGGGCAGGTGGTACTGTAGAAAAAGAGCACGGACATCCCCTTCCCCGGAAGTGACACGCTGCGGCCTTTCAGGTCCTGGAGTTCCAGCTTTTCCGCCGTCTTTCCAATGAGGGAGCGGCGGTTCAGGAAAGCGTGGAATTCGGCCTCGTCCAGAAGGGCGATATCATCGAAGACCGCCTTGAAATTGGCGAACCAGTTGTCATATATGTAGATTGCCAGGTTCTCGCTGCCCATAACCTTGGAATCCCTGTAGAAACAGTAGGCTTTCTGCGCCACCACATTCCGAAGGCTGTCCTGCTGGACGGAAGAGATAAGGAAGTCCAGCTCCGGATAGGCCTGCCCGTATTCCAGACGCTCTATGGCCTGCAGGTATTCTTCAAGCTTGCTTTCCAGCGGGCTTTGGGCACCAAGATACAGGCCTGCAGTCAGGGCAAGGATTATGGCAAGCGCACGTTTCATCAAAGTACAATGTCTTTAGGAAGGAAGTCCGATGTATCACCGCCATGCTTCAGAAGGTCTCTCACCGCTGTGGATGAGATATGGGCATACTCCTGGGCCGTAGGGATTATTATGGTTTCCACATCCGGGGCAAGCTTGCGGTTTGCATCGGCAATGGCCTTCTCGTTATCGAAATCCATGAAGTTTCGCACGCCCCTTATGATGTGGTGTATGTTGTTGCGGCGGCAATAGTCTATGGTGAGGCAGTCATATTTGTCTATACGCACGCCCTTTCGGCCGGCTGTTGCCTGTTCTATGATGGAAAGCTTCTGCTCATCGCTGAACATGCCGCGTTTATCCTGGTTTACACCCACGGCCACAATAACCTCGTCGAACATTGTGAGTGCGCGATCCAGAATATTTAAATGTCCCAGAGTGAAAGGGTCAAAGGAACCCGGAAAAAGTGCAGTTTTCATTCTAAAGTTGCCAGTTGATAGGCTCTATACCATGCAAAGATAAAAATTCATTCGCTTTGGAGAAATGTTTGCAGCCGAAAAATGCACCTCTTGCCAAAGGGGACGGGTGTGCAGCCTGCAGAACGCAGTGTCTGCTCTGGTCTATGAGGGCCGCCTTGCTGCGCGCGAAATTGCCCCAGAGCATGAAAACTATGCCGCTGCGGTTATCGCTGAGGTATTTTATAACCGCATCCGTGAAAGTCTCCCAGCCAAGACGGCTGTGGGATGCGGCAAGATTGGCCTCAACGGTGAGAATGGCGTTCAGAAGCATCACACCCTGCCTTGCCCATGGGGTAAGATCCGGGCTTCCGCTCATACGCACTCCGCAATCGTCCTCTATCTCCCTGAATATGTTCTTCAAAGACGGAGGGGCCGGGACGCCCTGCGGCACACTGAAACTAAGACCCATGGCCTGGCCGGCTCCGTGATAGGGATCCTGGCCCAGGATAACCACCTTCACCTTATCCACAGGACAAAGGTCGAAAGCCTTGAAAATGCTGCTTCCGGGAGGGTAGATTGTCTTGCCTTTGGCCTTCTCCGCATGAAGGGCGGACGAAAGCTGCGCGAAATAGTCTTTCTCGAATTCAGTTGCCAGGGCCTTGGCCCAGGACTCTTCAATCTTAACGTTCATATATTTGTAATTTACTGCAAATCAGCATTATATTTCCATCGGCCGAGCTGGATGCGAAGATATGCACATCTCCCCCGCTTTTGCATTTGAGGCGTTTCGAAAGCTCTTCGCTGCGAAGGGGAAGATCATGACAGCTCACATCCGCCTTCGGATATTTTCCGGAGAGAGCCTTTATCTGCGCAGACCCGAACTGCCGTATCTCATCTATGTGGTAGTATCGGCCGAAAGGGCTGCCTTCGGCTTGAAGCATATGGTTGCAAAGATACAGGTGCGAATGCTGCGAAAGGCGCGGAAGATTCATGCAATTGTATGCACCGGCCTTCATAAGCGCACCCGATGGTACAAAAAGATACTGTCCGACAGCCGGGCTCTGCACAAGAGCCTGTGCAGCGGTCTCCGTTTCAGGCGTGAAAGTGAAGGATGATTCCAGATTAGTGGCGGTGATTTCCAATGTACCGGCGAAATCCTTCTGCAGCAGGAAAAGCAGTTCCTTCACTTCCGAATTCAGTTCCACGACATGGATTTCCGCTATTCCAAAGCCAAGTCCCAGCTCTTTTATCCTTTCCTGCAAACGCTTGATAATAAGGCTGATATCCGCCATCGGGGAAAGTTTCAGCAAAAGACGCGGGCTGTGATCTGCAATGTTCGGGAGCAGTTCCAGCACATTCGGGGTGCAGTCTTCCAGAAGAAAGACCTTCCTGCCCGTGCTGCTGCGCCTTGCAGGGTCCATGTAGATGAGGTCACAATCCTCCAGAGCGGTGGAATTGTCCACAACGGTGTTGATGCACTGCACCGGAGCGCCGGGAACAAGGGCGAAATTGCGCTGCACCGCTGCAAAAAGATCCGGGTTCTGCTCGTAATAATATAGTTTCGACGCCTTTGTCCTGAATGCGGAGCTGTCCACACCGAGGCCTCCCGTAAGGTCTGCAACCACGGCATCCTGCGGCACGAAACGCAGTTTGTATGCAGCGGTCCTTTCGCTGCTGCACTGCTCGTAGGCAAGGGCCGACGGCACCTCCAGTCCCTTCCAGGACGGTATTTTGGAGGCAATCTTCTTCTGCAGGCCGTCCTGCATCCCAGCCATTATGTCGGCAAAGCTCTTTTTCATTCTGCAAAGGAAACAAAAAATTTCATGCTTTCCGCACTGCGCGGGTGTCTGAATTCCAGACTTTCAGCAATAAGATACAGGCGTCCGCCGTCCGCGCTGCCGTAAAGGTGGTCTCCCTTTATGGGCCGGCCCAGTCCCCGCGGATGTGCGGAATGCACCCTAAGCTGATGCGTACGGCCAGTCTGCGGGAAAAAGCGCACGTCTATTTCCCCGTCGGGCAGCATCTGCAGCACCTCATATTTCGTGACGGCCATCTTCCCCTCTTCAAAATCCACCATCTGACACGGCCTGTTATAGTAATCCGGCATTAGCGGGAGGGCTATCGTGCCCTTTTTCGCATGATTGAAGGCCGATTTTCCGGCGCACAGCCTTGCCCTGTAGGTCTTCTTTACCTCGCGCGCTGCAAACTGTCCCTCGACATTCACCTTACTCTCCATATTCCTGGCGAAAACCATCACACCCGAAGTGTCCTGGTCCAGACGGTGGCAGGAGTGGATCTCTGAATCCGGGAAACGCTGCTGTAGCCACGTCTGAAGGCAGGGAGCCGCCGTCTTGCCGGGAACGGACAGCATGCCGGATGGCTTGTTCACCACAACGATATCGGCATCGCTGTACATTATCTTGGGATCTTCCTCTATGAAAGGGGCGTCCAGCGGGTTGGTTTCCACTTCCACGCCCTGCAGCATCCAGCTTAGAAGAGGGCCGCATTTGCCCGTGCACGAAGGATAAAATCTGCCCTGCTCCCTCACCTTCCCACGCGGAGATTCACCATACCAGAATTCCCCCATGGAAAGCGGCGTGAGGCCGTTTTTGAAAGCATATTCCAAAAGTTTCGGGGCTGCACATTCTCCCGTTCCCCCGGGAGGGACAATTCCCCTTAGGGCGAAGATTTCCCCTATGCTCATGCTCTCTCCCCTGCCGTTGTGAACAATATACTGCCCGAACAGCCAGTCCTGCAGCTCCCTGGACATAGCGGCCGATTCCCCTTCCGGAGCCGCAGCAATTTCGGCTTCCCGGCATCTGAAATACCCTTTTGGATCCGTGTAATCGAAAACAGGTGGCACGAAACCATCCACGACGGCCCTGCCGCCGGCCAGACCGGAGAAGGCGAAAAGGGTTTTCTCCCTGCAAACCAGCACGCCCAGCATCTTGCCATCGGCAAAAAGTGAATGCAGGAATCCGTCCCCGGCTATGCGGGAGATAATTTCACGCGACGCCTCCACCACTTCCTCGGAAGGGGTGTATCGGAAAGGATATGTGAAAGCCTTGTCCATTTTGTTATTCCATGCAAATTTACTAACTTTGCGCGATTTTTATAAATAAATTTATAATGCTGAATTTCGCATACTGCTCGGACAAGTATCAGTATACCATGGGCAAATCATTCTACGACAGTGGAATGAAAGACAAGAAGGCCATTTTCAACTTCTTCTACCGCAAAGCTCCGGAGAACAACAACTGGGCTGTTGTAAGCGGCACCCAGGAAGTTATAGAGATGATTCAGAATCTAGGCAGGATGCCGGCGGATTTCTTCCAGAAATTCATGCCAGGCCCGGAATATGCCGAATACCGCGAATACCTCAGCGGAATGAAGTTCACCGGGAACGTGTGGGCCATGCGCGAGGGAGAAATCGCCTTCCCCAACGAACCTGTCATAATCGTTGAAGGCCCCCTTGTGGAGGCACAGGTTCTGGAAACCCCCATGCTTTGCATCATGAACCACCAGATGGCAGTTGCAACCAAGGCATCACGCGTGTGCAGGGCCACACAGCATCCGGTAAGCGAGTTCGGCTCCCGCAGGGCACACGGCCCATGGGCAGCAACCTACGGCGCGAAGGCTGCAATAATAGCGGGTTGCGCCGCAACATCCAACATCCTCACGGGCGTGATGTATGATTACGGCAGCACCGGAACCATGGCCCACAGCTACGTGACCAGTTTCGGCTGCACCGTGGAGGGAGAGCACACAGCCTTCAGCCAGTATATCAAAACCCATATGGGAGAGCCGCTCATCCTGCTTATAGACACCTATGACACCCTGCGCTGCGGCATCAAGAACGCAATAAGGGCATTCAGGGAAAACGGCATAGGCAACGGCTACAAACCCGCCTTCGGCGTAAGGCTGGACAGCGGAGACCTTGCATACCTCAGCCAGAAGGTGCGTTCCATCCTGGACCGGAACGGCCTGCAGGAGTGCCAGATATTTGCAACCAACGGCCTGGACGAATACCTTATTGCAGACCTGGAGCGCCAGGGTGCAAGGATAGACAGTTATGGTGTGGGTGATGCCATTGCAACCAGCAAGGCGGCCCCATGCTTCGGCGGAGTGTACAAGCTGGTTCAGATAGACGACATGCCTGTTCTGAAACGCAGCGAGGACAAGATAAAGCTCATCAACCCGGGCTTCCAGGTAACATACCGCATAAAGATGCAGGACAAGGAAGGAAAGGGCATGCTTAACGAGGCCGATGTAACCTGTCTTCGCGGAGACGATATGGAGCGCAATCTCCTTGCGGGCGAAACCGTGGAGATCTTTGACGAGTTCGACCGTTTCAAGCACAAAACCCTGTACAAGGGAGAATACCAGGTGCGTCCTTTGCAGCACCTTGTAATTGAAAACAGCAAGGACGTGCACCAGGAGCACACCCTGGCCCAGAAGAAGGAATATTTCCAGCAGACCCTGCACGATTTCGACGCATCGGAAAGGCGTCTTATCAACCCGCATTTCTACAAGGTGGACATCAGTGACGCCCTCTACAACTTGAAGATAGAGATTCTGGACCGCCTCAACAGGGAAATTAACGAATTCAAGTTATGAGAAACAGCGCAATCATCATAGTGGACATGCTGTACGACTTCATTGACGGCTCTCTTGCATGTCTGAACGCGGAAAAAGCAGTGGAAAGCTGCAGGGACTTCCTGCACAAAACCGTAAGCGTGGACGATTTTGACGAGAACGGCATTGCAGACACCATCCCGGTGATGTTCGTGTGCGACCATCATCCCGCAGACCATTGCTCCTTCAGGGAAAACGGCGGGGTTTGGCCCCCTCACTGCGTTGCAGGAACCCGCGGAGCTCAGATACACGAAGATCTGCTGCCATACGTGAATGAAGACCTCATCTTCCATAAGGGTTGTGACAACAATTGCGAGCAATACTCCGGTTTCGAAGGCAAAAGCGATGCGGACCAGACCATGGACGAAATCCTGGGCCTTCTGGGAATAAGCGACGTATATGTATGCGGCATAGCCACGGAGTATTGCGTGAAAAATACCGCAACAGACCTGAAGAAAGCCGGATACAAGGTGCATATCCTGAAAGATGCCCTGGCATATGTGAATGAAGACGGTCACAACAAAACCCTTTCGGAGATGGCCGCAGAGGGCATAGAAATAAAATAAAAAGACTTCCAGCCTGATGAACTGTAAAAAACTGATATTCCCCCTTGTACTTGTTGCCTTCGTGGCATTCCAGAGCCTGTCTTCGCCAATGGTGAAGTACGGGTGGATGCCCCGTGTGGAATATCCGCAGATAAATATAGATGACGACGAGGAGGATGACGGTTTCTATGACCCCAGGCTGCTTATTCCGGACAGCGTGCTAAGGACCTGGCCTTCGGACAGTCTCCTTTTTTATGCGGATTCCCTGATGCATGTCTACCAGATAGACAGCGCTGAACTGGAAAGGATAGATTTTGAAGAGCCGGACGTTCCGGAAGATATAAAAACCCTTGTGGACAGCGTGTTCAGGGACAGGTTCGTAAGGGATTCCACCCTGCAGGCCAGGATAGAGTTCGAGGCCTGGTTCGATTCCCTTCCGAAGAAGGAGAAGAAGAAATGGGTAATGGAGCATATCACCATTCCTGCCCAGAGACGCAAGCTGGACAGCATGATGCACGTGAAGGACAGCATTGTCGCATACAAGGACAGTGTACTGCAGAACACGCCCCGCGTGCTTGAAACAGCGTTCATCCCGGACAGCATGCAATACAAGCGCATACTGCTCCTTACGAACGACAAGCGTTTCGGAGACTTCAAGATTCACAAGCTGGACACCACGCTGAACTATCATTTCTACGACTACCCTTTCATGAGGGAAGACGTGAACGCCACCTGGCTTGGAAACGCCGGCGGTCCGGTGCAGCTTTATGACGTTAGCAAGAGAAAGGAAGAGGAGAATGCAATCTTCTTCACCCCGCTGCGCGCGTGGACCTATGATGCCAATTCCATTCCCGCATACAACACCAAGACCCCTCACACGGAACTTGGCTACTGGGGAACACCTTTCGCTTCCGGCGACATGGAAGAGTTGAACGTACGACTCTTGTCCACCCAGAACATCACTCCGAGGCTGAATCTCACCCTGGAGCTGAACAAGTACGGAACGGGCAGCAAGATGACAAACCAGAAAACATCGTCATACCACTTCGGCCTAAGCACCAACTTTCTTGGAGAGAGATACTCCATGCATGCGGGCTATCAGTATGACGGGCTCACCGCACAGGAGAACGGCGGTTATGTGAGGCCGTCGGACATCAGGGACACAACCCTGAAATCCAGGGAGATAGAGGTGAACCTGAACAAGGCCAACAGCAAGGTTGGACGCCACATGGTGTTCCTGAACCACAACCTGCGCATTCCGCTGGGCAAGGATTCCACCAAGACAACAACAGCTTTCATAGGTCACACCACAGAGTGGAACATGTTCACAAGAACCTACGATGACGACATCAGCGATTCTTACGGACGCGCCTTCTACAACGACGTATTCCTCCTGAACCCAAGCAAAAGTGCCGATTCCCTGAAGGTGATGAGGCTGGACAACCGCTTTTACATGAGGCTGCAGCCATGGAAGGAAGACTTCTTCATTTCAAAGGTTGACGTGGGTATAGGAGACAAGCTGCTCATGTACAGGGACAGGATAAGGCTGGAAGAGGATCAGAAAGCTACAAGATTCCGTAACAGTTTCGAGAATGACCTCTATGCCTATGCCGGTCTCAGGGGCAATGTGAAGAAATACTTCAACTGGAATGCCAACGCACAGCTGTTCTTTATAGGCAAACATGCGGGAGACTTCAACGTAGATGCGGAAATGGCCTTCCACATGTATCCTTTCCGCCGTCACAAGGATTCCCCTATAAGCCTGGGCGTGAACTTCCACACAGACCTCACAGCCCCGGACCACTACGAGCAGGATATCCTTCTGAACCACTTCGAGTGGCATAACAATTTCACAAAACGCTCTCTCACACGCTTCGGAGGCAGCATAAACATCCCTCATTGGAAACTGGGCCTGGACGTAAACTACACCATCGCCGCCAATTCCATCTACTATGACGGCAAAGGCATGATACAGCAGAGCGCAAGTCCCGTGAACATACTGTCTGCAAGCCTCAACAAGGAATTCGTGATTTGGTGGCTGCACCTGGACAACAGGATACTTGCACAGATAAGTTCAAACCAGAATGTCATCCCCGTGCCAACCCTGGCGCTGAACCTCAGATGGTTCCTGCAATTCTACGCAGTGAAAAACGTGCTGCAGGTGCAGTTGGGTGCCAACGGTTTCTTCAACACGAAATGGGCCATGCCCGGATACAATCCGGAGTTGGGCGTATTCTACAACCAGGACAAGGACCTGATAGGCATGTGTCCCGTGTTTGACGTATTCGTGAATCTGCAGTGGAAACGCGCCTGCATCTTCATCAAGGTGGAGAACGTAGGACAGGGCGGCCCGTTGAAAAAAGGCAAGGACTACTTCACCGCAGCCCACTACATCCACACTCAGAGAAACATAAAATTCGGTATCTTCTGGCCGTTCTACATACGTCCGGGCAAAGCCGGTCACAGCCACGACCACGGCAGCGGCAACAGCACAGGCGGCAGAAGCTCGTCTTCAGGAAGCAATTCCGGCAGAAGTTCTTCCGGAGGCTCTATAGGTATCTCACCGAGCGGGATGGGTCAACTTTTGAGATAAAACGGCAAGGCAGCCAAAGAAGAAGCATTATGGCTGCGAAGGCAACAAGTTCCGATATCAATATATAAGGTATATCCAGGGCTATCGGGACATAATCGATGAAATAACTTTCCGCATCCAGTTTTATGATGTGGAAAGTTTTTTGTAATTGGCAGAGGATAAAGGCTGCGGCATTTCCCCAAATCATGGCCTTCCCCACAAGACGTGCCGATGACAGGATGAAACTGTGGGAGATGGAGGCGTTTGTCATGCCCATGGTCTTCAGTATGCCAATGGTTCTGATATTCTGGAAAAGAAGGATAAGCAGAGAGCATATCATGTTGAAGCCGCCCACTATGACCATAAGCACCAGAATCACGCTGACGTTGGTGTCAACAAGATGCAGCCAGTCGAAAATCTGGCTGTACATTCTGCGAACCGAAGTGGCCAGCAAAGGAGTTTCGTCTTCATCGGCGCTGTCATACAGGATTTCCGATATCTCTGTGGCAACAAGGTCCGTATCTGCTCCCTGAAGAGTGCACACCTCTATGGACGAAGCCTGCTGCGGGCCGTAACCAAGCACGCGGCGCAGCATTTCGCCGTTGCAGTAGACCACAAGTTTGTCGTCATCGGTAACCAGGCTCTCGTAGACGGATACCACATTGAATTTCCTTATGCTTAGCCTGTCTCCCACGAAATAGCCCAGCAGGGCATCCCCTTTGTCTATCTGCAGCAGTCCGGCCAGTTTGCGCGGAACGGACACTGCCATATCTTCTTCAATCCCGGCCGATGATTTGAACATGACCCCGTGAATATCATCGCCATTCTTGACGATTCCAGCCGAATACAGCACCGGTTTTGCGGAAAGCACACCTTTTACGCTGCAAATCTCCTCCACATGGATATCGCAGTTCTCCACAGGGTCCACACTGTCCATCATGGACACGCTTGTAACCACGATATCACCGCTTAGCATGCTTAGATGCCCGTATATCGTGTGGCGATACCCCTGGGCTATGGCAATGGCAATAATCATGACGGCAAAGGACAGCGCAATGCTTACGCTGGCCGTTCGGCTGTTGAACTTAATTCTGCCGGATATGAACGAGGCCGCCTTCATCCCCTATTTCTTCCCCGCTGCAAGACGCTTTTCCAGACGCTTGATATTCATACTGGAAATATTGTCCGAAGGATCTATCTTCTGCGCCTTTTTATAATAGCCCAGAGCTTTCTTCAAATCCTGCCTGTATGCATAATAGGCACCGATATTGTTTATGAAAGCAACGTTTTTCGGATTATACTTCACAATTTTCTCGCTTATCTGGCGAAAAGCTTCCATGGCCTGAGGTGTATCACAGTTATAGAAAATGAAGCAATAGCGCTGTATCTCCTCCAGAACCTCCTCTTCTGTCACGCTCTCCTTCCCCATCCAGTTCCACTTGTAGTTGCGCGCGAAAGTATTGTCTGCCAGCTCCAGCACCAGGTCTTTGGACTGATCCGGGATGTCACCTTCTCTGGCCACGAAGGAATCCGTCTTCAGGATAACCAGATCCAGACGGTTATTGTCGTGGGCGATGGCATTGTTCACGCTCTTGACGGCAGCGGCAAAATCCTCCGGATTAAAGCTGGGCACATTATAGTAGTACCTTCTCACTCCCAGCGAGTCCTGCAGGGAAAGTACCGGCTCCATTCCCCTGTAATTCGGTTTGAAGGAAACCGCAACGGTATCTTTCCTTCCCCTGGTGATGTAGTAGTTGAATCTTGCAACCATATGGTTCACATCCACGGGATCCGCTTTCTCCCATTTTGCAATGAGATAGTCCACACCCACACCCGCATAACCCACGCGGTTCACAAGGCTGTTGTATCGGCTTTGATAATCTTCAGTAGTCTGGGCCGATGCTACGGCAGCAAGGGACAGCAGACTCAATAATATAAGGTATACTTTTTTCATAAACTTTTATTCGACGTTCATCATTATCCTGCGGCCCGATGGGTGCAGGTTGTTGGCGCGATTGCCAAGATTCTTCACGAAACCAAGGCAAAGCCCCTGATAACTTACTGTAACATAGCCAGTTGGAGCATCCTTTAACTGAAGGGCATCCTTATGCAGGAAGCGCAGGGCGTCCTTTTTTTCCAGGGCGACATCAGGGAAATCCCCCTCCTGCATGATTGCGCTGAGGGCCAGATCCTCATACGGAATCTTATCCCTGCCTTTAACGCTGAAGGCATGTACGCCGGCGTTAAGCACATTAAGCTTCTTCCCGATAATTCCCATATTCTGTGCCATGAAAGCGGGCAGGGCGAATATCTCCGAGTTTTTTTCAAAGAATTCCACGGCAGAAGCTTCCTCCACCATGTTTTCACCAGGCTTTGTCCCGCACGGCTGCACAGCATCTCCCTTGAAAACTGCAGCGCAATACTGGCCCTCGCCGCGAACCTCGCCGGGCACCATCAGGAAACCGTATTTTGTGCTCTTTGGCCCCTCAAAAGGCATTTCAAGCGGGATTATACTGCCGCCAAGCTCCTCCAGGATCCAGGCGACATTATCGTCATTCTCACTGTCATTCAAGGTACAGGTGCTGTAAACCAGCACTCCTCCCGGCCGCAAAGATTTCCAGGCATCGGCCACGATACGCCTCTGGCGCGCCGCACAGAGCTGCACATTGTCCTCGCTCCACATCTGGCGGGCATTCTCGCTCTTGCGGAACATACCCTCGCCGCTGCACGGTACATCGGCAACTATTATGTCAAAGAAAGAATCCAGCTTGGAAAATTCCTTTGGATCGCTGTTGGTTACCAGCACATTGGGGTCTCCCCAGCGGGCAACGTTGTCCATCAGTGCCAGGGCACGCTGATGTATGACCTCGTTACTTACAAGCATATACTGCAGGCCGCTCTGCCCCAGGGAAGCCGACATGTCCGTGGTCTTTCCACCCGGGGCCGCACAAAGGTCCAGCACCTTCAGCGCACTTCGGCCCGAACCGTCATTCTGCGCACAGGCATAGGGCAGCACACTGCGGAACATCCAGCCCACAAGCATTGCGGAAGCATCCTGCACATAATAGGCACCGGCATGGAAAAGCGGGTCCAGCGTGAACGAAGGCCGCTCCTTCAGATAATATCCGAAAGGGCTCCACGGCACGGGATCGCACAACTGCAGATGCTGCAGGTCCGCATCCTTGAAGGGGTTTGTCCTTATGGCAACCGGTATGTTACTGCTGGATGAATCCGCCATTTGCAATCTGCATTACTATAGTGTCCAACGCCTCCTGAATCTTAGGGCCGATGAGGGCTTTCATCATGAAAGGGATATCTGCATTCACCTCCATCCACAGGGTGGTCTGGGTTATGAGCTCTGCGGGGTCGAAATGAAGGGTGAAAGTAAAATGGAACGGCGCCTCAACATCCTGGAATACAACCTTTGAAAAAGGCTGTTTCTCCGTGATTGCAACAGCAATGGTGAAGCCTGCATAGTTTATCCTAACCGTATCCCCTTCAACGGTAATATCTTTGCGCTTGTCCTGGGGAACAGCGGCCAGCATGGCCTCCAGACTTGTGAAGGCCTGGAAGAGAACCATCTGCGGGCGGTCCACCACAGCGCTTCTGCTTTTGTATTCAGCCATAATCTTTATATATTTGTGCAAAGTTAAAAATTTCCGACGATGCACAAGATATATTTCGAAAGAAGATGCATTGTAATATGCCCGAGGGAAGACCAGGCCATGCAGGACCCCAACACAATAAGTTTCTCCCTAGGGGAAAACTTCAGCGTAGCAGCCCTGGTGGAGATGTTCATCGCAAGTGATTCCCTCATGAAAATTTGCATTCCTTCCGATGATGTTGAAGCCACATACCAACGCGTATGCAGCCAGTTTTACGAAGTGAACGCAGCCGGAGGCCTTGTACGCAACAAACGCGGAGACTATCTGCTGATAAGCCGCTTCGGCCTGTGGGACCTTCCCAAAGGACACCAGGAAGCTGGAGAAGACATAGCAGTGTGCGCAATGAGGGAGGTGGAAGAGGAAACAGGCATTCACGAGTTGGAACTGCACCAGCTGATATGCGTAACGGACCACTGTTATTTCCGTGCCGGTAAATGGCATCTGAAGCACACCTGGTGGTACGACATGCTGTACACGAATCCCCTGGACCTCACCCCGCAAAGCGAAGAGGACATTACGAAAGCGGCATGGGTGGCTCGCTCTTCCCTGCCCCCATATCTGGTGAACACCTTCCCCTCAATAGCGGAAGTATTCAGGGAAGCGAAGGTTTAGGAAAATTTGTTGAAACAAAAGTTGAAAAATTCCGTATAACAAATTATGAAACTGTCACAATTCAACTTTCCGCTCGACCAAGAGCGTATCGCAAAGGAACCTTCCACCTGGCGCGATGAATGCAAACTGATGGTGCTGCACCGCAACACCGGCGAAATAGAGCACAAAATCTTCAAAGACCTTCTGGGATACTTCCAGAAAGGGGACAACTTTGTTTTGAACGACACCAAGGTCTTCCCGGCAAGACTCTACGGCAAGAAAGAGAAAACCGGTGCCGACATAGAAGTCTTTCTGCTTAGGGAACTTAACAGGGAGCAGCGCGTGTGGGACGTGGTTGTGGATCCGGCCCGCAAGATACGCATCGGCAACAAACTCTACTTCGGAGATGACGAATCCCTTGTTGCAGAGGTCATAGACAACACAACTTCACGCGGACGCACACTGCGTTTCCTTTTTGACGGCAGCTATGAAGAGTTCAAGCAGGCGTTGTTCGCCCTTGGCCAGACTCCGGTGCCGCTTTGGGTGAAAGACAACGTGACTGAACTGGATGCAGAACGTTACCAGACCATTTTTGCAAAGCATGAGGGCGCTGTTGCGGCCCCTGCTGCCGGCACACACTTCTCTTCACAGATGATGAGCCGCATGATTCTGGCGGACATAGATTCCACCTTCATAACAGACCACATGGGCTTGGGATATTTCCGCGCCGTGGACGTTGAGGACCTCTCAAAGCACAGAATGGACAGCGAAAGGATAATCATAAGCCCGGAAGCAGCAGAGAAAATAAACAGGACCAAGCGCAACGGCGGCAAAATCCTGGCCGTGGGCGTTACGGTAATGAGATCTCTTGAAACTTACGTAACCACCAACAACGAGGTTATCCCTTACGACGGCTGGACAAACAAATTCATCTTCCCGCCTTATAATTATGCCATTCCGGATGCGATAGTTTCCAACTTCCACCTTCCCGGCAGCACCATGCTTATGGCGGTTGCGGCCTTCGGAGGCTTCGAAAACGTAATGAAAGCATACAACGAGGCCCTGGAGAATGACTACAAATTCGGCCCGTACGGAGATGCGATGCTTATTATTTAGGTGAAAAAACATCAAAAAAAACAAAAAGCATCAAAATTCACAAAATCGTAAAGAGCGACGAGGTTTTCCCGCCGCTTTTTTTCATGTTTGCACGAAAAAAACATGGAAAGGAACGAACAGGTATACACCTACGCCTTAAGCAGGATTTTGATGTACGAGCCAAGGATTGCAAGATCTATCATTGAGACCTTCTCCGACGCGGAAACAATCTTCACGCTGGACCAAAGAAAGCTGGAAAGCGTCATGGGTCCGTACAACAGGTTCACCCTGCCGATTCTGAATGCAGATCTGGCAAAGTACGACAAAGAGCTGGAAGCTCTTGAGAAAAGGGGCTACCGCTACATGATTCACAGCCACTGCCATTTTCCCACCCTGCTCTCGCAATGCGAAGACGCGCCCATAGGACTTTTCATCCGCAGTGCGGACTCCCTGGAAAACATCTTCGGAAACGAAAGCATTTCCGTGGTGGGAACACGCAGGATAACCTCCTACGGCCAGGACTGGTGCCGCAAGATTGTCTCCAGTTTTGGCGGCAGCAAACAGAAGCCCACGATTGTAAGCGGCCTGGCCTTCGGGGTGGACATAACGGCACACCTGACCGCGCTGGAAAGCGGTCTACCCACTATTGCCGTCCTGGGAACCGGAATAGGCAACATCTATCCCGTGCAGCATGAAAGGCATGCGGAGAGGATAATGCAGACAAAGGGCAGTGCAATCATAAGCGAATACCCCACCGGTTGCGACGTGACACCGGTTAACTTTCTAAGCCGGAACCGCATAATAGCGGGGCTGTCCAGGGCGACAATAATAATAGAGAGCAAACTTACGGGCGGGGCCATGAGTACGGCACGTGCCGCCGCATCATACAACCGCGACGTGTTCGCGCTTCCCGGGCGCAACGATGACTGTTACAGTAAAGGATGCAACTTTCTTATACAGAGCCATATAGCAGAAGCCATCGTAGGCTGTGACGAGCTTTTCAAAAGCATAAATTACTCAGTTAGGAACATAAGTGTGGGCGAGACCCAGTTCAGGATAAGAGAGTTCTATGCCGGCAGTATGGAAGACGAGAAGATTGGCCTTTGCGAAAGGCTTTTCATGGCAATCAGAAAGAACCGCGGCATATCCATAGAGGAGCTCTCCGATGCCGTGGGCTTCCCGTATGGGAAAACGGCAGCCCTTCTGCAGCGAATGGAGAATGACGGGTTCATAGACATAGACCTTCTTCAGTGTTGCAGCATAAGCAGCCGCAAAAGCAGAAATGCCATATTCCAAGGTTGATTCTGTCCGTGAATTTCATTAGCTTTGCCCTATGGAATTCACAGACACCCACACACATCTTAGCGATGCGGCATTCGAAGGGACGGAAGGCCAGGACGCCGCAGTGAAACGCGCCCTTGAGGCATCGGTTGGCAAAATGATAATCCCCGACGTAAGCAGCAGGGAGAGAGATGCCGTTTTCGCCCTCTGCGAAAGATGGCCGGGAGTAGCATTCCCCTGTCTGGGCCTGCATCCCACCGATGTGGATGAAAGCTGGAAGACAGAGCTGGACATGCTGGAGAAGGAATTTGGAATAAGGAAAGGAGTTGTTGCCGTTGGAGAATGCGGTCTGGACTATCATTACGGGGCCGACACCGCCGATTGGCAGAAGGAAGTATTCCGATGCCAGATAGAGATGGCCCTGAAACATGATTTGCCGCTTATAATTCATTCCAGGGAGGCGACGAAAGACACCCTGGACATACTTGGAGAATACAGAGGTCGTGGTTTGAGGGGCGTTTTCCACGCCTACAGCGGCAGCTATGAAACCTTCAGGGAACTGGACAGATACGGCAACTGGTACATAGGGATAGGAGGTGTCCTCACCTTCAAAAAAGCGAATATCGCAGACTTTGTTGCAAAGATTCCGTTGGAAAGGATACTGCTGGAAACAGACTCTCCATACCTTACTCCGGTACCCCACAGAGGCAGCAGAAACGAAAGTTCTTACATCCCCCTGATAGCGGATTTCCTGGCCGGGAAAATGGGACTTGGTCTGGAAGAGATAGCATCGGGCACCACAAACAACGCACAAACGCTGTTTGGACTCCAAAATTGAAAAAATATTATTGCATTCTAGATTATATTCGTTAAATTGCGTACGATAAATATGACAATACTTATTCACTAATATTTATTCATTAATTAACTATCAAAACATTATGAAAAAGATTTTCATGTTTTTGGCAGCTAGCGTAGTAGTTCTGGGCATTTCTTGCCAGTTGGCTACAGCACAGGACGAGGCAGCTGCTCCAGCTACTGAAGAGGTTTCAGAAGCAACAGAAGCCGTTGATCCATTCAACGCACCAGCAAGTGAAGAGCCACTTCACCAGCAGCTCAAAACCAAATTCATCGAGGGTGGTGCAGGCTTCATGAGCCTCGTTATCATCTGTTTGATCCTCGGTCTTGCAGTTGCTATCGAGCGTATCATTTACCTCGCTCTTTGCAAAACTAACACAAAGAAACTCCTCGAGGCTGTTGAGGCTGCTCTCCAGAAAGGTGGCGTTGAGGCTGCCAAAGCAGTTTGCCGCGACACTAAAGGCCCGGTTGCTTCTATCTTCTATCAGGGTCTCCTCCGCGCAGACCAGGGCATGGACGTTGTAGAGAAAACTATCGTTTCTTACGGTTCAGTTCAGATGAGCAACATGGAGAAAGGTCTTTCTTGGTTGGGTCTCTTCATCGCAATCGCACCTTCTCTCGGCTTCTTGGGTACAGTTATCGGTATGATCGCTGCATTCGACGCTATCCAGGCTGCAGGTGATATCTCTCCAAACGTTGTTGCAGGTGGTATGAAAGTTGCGTTGATCACTACTGTAGGTGGTTTGATCGTTGCTCTTATCCTCCAGTTGTTCTACAACTATATCCTTTCTCAGATTGATTCCCTCTCTATCGAGATGGAGGACGCTTCAATCTCATTGGTTGATACTCTTGTTAAAAACAATAAATAATTATTCCGATGAACAAAATCATTAAATGGGTAATGTGGGCACTGATTGCCGTTGGTGTTGCTGTAACTGTATACGCTTTTGCTACAGATTTCTCAGAGGCATCAATTGACACTCTGCTCTACTGGGCCTATGCAATGGTTGGCGCAGCTGTCGTTTCTATCCTTTGCGGTATCGGCGCTGAGGCTAAGGTTAACCCTAAAGCCCTCATCAAATACGCTGTTTACCTTGTAGGTGCTGCTGCTCTCATCGGCGTTGCATACGTGCTCGCGCCAGGCACCCCTGCCATTGGCTACAATGGTGCTCCTGTGACTGACCAGACACTCAAACTTACTGACACTATTCTCAACCTTACCTACATCACTCTTGCAGCTTCTGTCGTTGCAATTCTTGGAAGTATCGTTTGGGGTGCAGTTAAAGGCAAATAACATTATTTATTATGGCTAAAAAGAAAACTCCAGAAATCAATTCAAGCTCCACAGCTGATATTGCGTTCCTCTTGCTGGCCTACTTCCTCATGACCACAACAATGAACCAGGATAATGGTCTGCAGCGTCGTCTGCCGCCTATTCCTGATCCAAATCAGAAAGTTGAGGACCAGAAGATCAACCGTCGTAATATCATCATTGTGAAGATCAACTCCGCAGACCGCCTTCTGGTAGGTAGCGAGATTATGGACGTTAGCCAACTCAAAGACAAGATCAAAGACTTCCTTACCAACCCGACCGAAGATCCAACCAAACCAGAGAAAGAGGTTAAGGAGATTGAAGGTTTCGGACCTTGCCCAGTTTCAAAAGGCGTTATCTCACTGCAGAATGACCGTGGTACTTCATACAAGGCCTACATCGCAGTGCAGAACGAACTCGTGAAAGCAGTTAACGAGCTGCGTAACGAGTTCGCCAAGAACAACTTCGGCAAAGTTTACAGCAAGTTGGACGAGGACAAGCAGAAGATCGTTCGTGAGGCTGTTCCTCAGCAGATTTCTGAGGCAGAGCCAAAAGATATTGGCAAACGTACAAGAAGATAGGAGGTTAGATAATTATGGCTAAATTCGGAAATAACAAAGACAGAAGTGTATCTTCATTCAGTACATCTTCTCTTTCTGATATCGTGTTCATGCTGTTGTTCTTCTTCATGGTGACAACATCCATGCGCGAGACCGAAAACAAAGTTATCATCAAGCTTCCTGAAGCTTCCGAGGTTATCAAACTTGAAAGAAAAGACTTGGCTTCTTACATCAACATCGGTACCCCTACCCGCAACCTGCAGGCACAGTATGGTACTGACTCACGTATCCAGCTGAACGATTCTTTCAGAAACACAGATGATATCCGTGACTTTGTTGCTGCCGAGCGTGACGCAATGTCAGAGGTCGACAGACAGTATATGACTGTAGTTATCCGTTGTGACGAAGACGTTTACATGGGTATCGTGTCAGACGTAAAACAGGAGCTGCGCCGTTGCTCAGCTTTGAAGATTATGTATTGCGCACGTAAAGCTCAGTAATATACCTCACATACTTTATAAAAGGTGGCCCCGTTTTGAGGCCACCTTTTTTCATGTCTTATACATATGGACAACTCAACGGTTTTGGCAATCTTTACATATTGACGCATTAACGACGAACTATGAGAATTGAATTCACATCATTTTACGCGGGAGACGGGGTAACGGTATTTGTGCCGGAGGGCTATGCCGTAGATGACGAGGGCATGAAGAACGCTTCAGATTCACCGAACTTGAGGACTATTCCGTAAACAAGCCCGTAACCCTTATGGAACTTATCAAATCCGAAATCGTTAAAGAACAGGCATAACAAGAATTAACATGAAAAATTGACGATTTTACAAGTATTTTTGTAGTTTTTACAAGTGTTTTACAGCTCCTTTGCTTAGCTTTGCAACGTTGAACATTGAAAACATGACTATACTTTCACCAAGAATAATCTCACTAAACATGAGACTTGGCATTGCAAACATCATTGCACCTGCCCTTTGTTGCCGCCACGGAAAGCAACAGCTCCAATGCTGTTTCTCCGGCATAGGGGGAGACTGTCCGAAAAGTAGCTGATTGAATCATCGTAAATTACGGTAAA
>JAKSKO010000021.1 GCA_024401715.1 Bacteroidales bacterium | reverse complement strand
CCGCGACCCTCAGCTTGGAAGGCTGATGCTCTACCAACTGAGCTACTTCCGCGTTATTCAAAAGCTTTTGAATAACGCGGGTTTTTTGGCTGCGCCTCGGCATAGAAATAAATTTCTCTGCTCTCGGCTTGCACAAAAACTCCGCATTTATTCGAATTTGCTTCCGAATTATTTCAAATGTTCCTGCAAAAGGAACGCTTCCTTAAACAAAAACCCCTACGAAGGCAGGGGTTTTCATTAAGAGTGGGCAAGGATGGATTCGAACCACCGAAGGCATCGCCAGCAGATTTACAGTCTGCCCCAT
Organism: Bacteroidales bacterium; assembly: GCA_024401715.1. Taxonomy (GTDB): domain Bacteria; phylum Bacteroidota; class Bacteroidia; order Bacteroidales; family UBA932; genus Cryptobacteroides. The sequence goes on along the minus strand of JAKSKO010000021.1, from coordinate 35,198 downwards.
TTGGCCACTCTGGTACTTGCCCGAAAATTTTGAGCCGATGAAGGGAGTCGAACCCCCGACCCCGAGATTACAAATCACGTGCTCTGGCCAACTGAGCTACATCGGCAAAATTTTCTATTTCAAAGAGCCAATCCGTTTGATGGAATTGGAATGCAAAGATAAGTATTAATTGTAAATTTCCAAAACTTTTTCAAATATTTTATCTTTCGATATTCCGCATTCCTCCCTTTGTTTTTTCTGTGTGTTCTGATGTATGAATTCGTCCCTGATGCCCAGAGGGTGAACTTTCAGGCCAAGTCCGGCACCTGCAACAATTTCCGCAACCTCTGAGAACAGGCCTCCGTGTACGGCTCCATCCTCCACGGTGATTATGTCTTTGTATCGGCTGCTAAGAATATCTGCCTTGATGTCCGGATCCAGAGGTTTCAGAAAGCGTGCGTCCCATACCGTAGGGGAGTCATAGCCCTGCTGCAGTGCTGCCTGCGCGGCTTCCAGAGCCCTGTTTGCGCAGTGCCCCAGGGCGATAATCAGAATATTGCTGCCTTCTGCAAGCTTCTCTCCCTTTCCTGTGGGGGTGAAACTGAAGGCGGCGTTTCTCCAGTCTGTGTTCTCTCCGCCCCCGCGGGGATACCTTATAATATATGGGCCGTCCTGGTTCAGAGTTGCGCTGTACATCAGGTTTTTCAGCTCTGTCTCGTTGCGGGGCGATGATATTATGCATGAAGGTATGCTGCGGTAGGCTGCAAGGTCATAGGCGCCGTGGTGTGTGGCGCCGTCCTCTCCCACAACTCCGGCACGGTCGAAGCAGAAAATCACGGGGAGATTCTGCAGGGCCGCATCGTGTATTATCTGGTCGTATGCACGTTGGGAAAATGAGGAGTAGATGCTGCAGAACGGTTTCATTCCTGCCGCACAAAGGCCTGCGCTGAAGGTTACGGCATGCTCTTCCGCAATGCCCACGTCAAAGAAGCGTTCCGGCATTTCGCGCGCAAGGATGTTCATTCCACTGCCCGATGCCATTGCCGGTGTTATGCCCACGATGCTTTTGTCTGCACGCGCAAGTTCCAGCAGAACCTCTCCGAATACGTCTTGATATCGGCTTGCTCCGCTCTTGGCCTTGATGCGTTTGCCGCTCTGAGGGTCGAAAATTCCCGGAGCATGCCATGTTGTCTGATCCTCCTCTGCCGGCGCATAGCCCTTGCCTTTCTTTGTGATTGTGTGCAGGATTCTTGGGCCGTGCAGCTTGCGTATGCGTTTCAGAGTCTCAACAACAGCTTCAATGTCGTTGCCGTCTATCGGGCCGAAATATCTGAATCCCATGGCTTCGAAAAAATCTCCGCCGGAGTGCTGCACCAGGTGGCTCTTCACGCTTATCACCGCGCGGCTAAGCCAGTTCCTTGTACGGCTCTCACCCAGGCTGTTCCAGACCTTGTTTTTCACCCTGTTGTAGAACGGGTCCGTGGTAAGTTTCAGAAGGTGACGGTGCATGGCGCCTATGTTGTTGTCTATGGACATGTTATTGTCGTTCACAACAACCAGGATGTCCGTGTTGGCGTCACCTGCATTGTTCAGGCCCTCGTATGCAAGGCCTCCCGAAAGGGAACCGTCACCGATAAGGGCCACCGCCTTGCTTTTGCTGCCGCAAAGTTCGGCTGCTTTTGCAAAGCCGAAGGCTGCTGATATGGACGTGCTGGAGTGGCCGGCTCCGAATGCGTCGTAGGGGCTCTCGTCCCTGCGGGTGAAACCGCTTATGCCTCCCTCCTGACGGTTCTTGCGGAAAGCTTCGCGCCTTCCGGTGATTATCTTGTGGGCGTAGGCCTGGTGGGAAACGTCAAATACAATCTTGTCCTGCGGGGTGTCATATACATAATGCAGGCCCACAATCAGCTCCACGGCACCAAGGCTGCTTCCAAGGTGTCCTGGATTCACTGCACAGCACTCCACCATATATTCGCGGATCTCGGCACAAAGCTGTTTCAACTGCTTCATGTCCAGAGCCTTAATATCGGCAGGAGAGTTGATTGTATTCAGTATCTCGTACATAATCAGTTCAAATCATTGTGTTTTACGGACATTCTGGCAAGAGCCGCAGCAAGGGCAACCGCCGCAATGCCCAGACATACGAAAAGCCATTCCACCTTTCCCACTCCTTCCAGTCCCGGATTCTGGGCGAAAATGCGTCCAACGAACTTCGGCACGAAGAAAAGACCCAGGTTCTGAATCCAGTATATCAGCGAATATGCCGTTCCCAGTGCTTTCTGGTTCACTATTTTAGGGACCGAAGGCCACATTGCCGATGGCACCAGAGAGTATCCCAGGCCCAGAAGGGCGATGCCGGCAAAACCGTAGAACTGCACATTCTGCGGTGCGAAGGCCAGGATGAGGTGGCCGCCCAGAACCGCGAAGCTTCCCAGTATCATCCAGCGTGTGGCGTGGCCTATGCGGTCTACCAGAACACCGAAAAGCGGGGTGAAGATGATTGTGAAGAACGGTATCATTGCAACCATTGTTCCCGCCGCAGCGTCTTCTATGCCGAAGCGCGGAATCACCACGGCGGTTCCGAATTTCTTGAATGAGCTTACGCAGCAGTAGAAGGATACGCAAAGAAGTCCTATGATTACAAAGCGTGGATTGCCCAGCAGCTTGAAAATGTCCCGGAATTCGAAACGGTCCTCTTCGGCCACTTCTCCGCGGGTATAGCTTATTCCATGGGCATCATCGAAGCGTTTGTCCAGCATTACGAACAGGGCCCATACGGCAAGACCGGCGAAAAGAAGCATCAGTCCCACCATTGCGGGGCGCGCGGTGTCGGCAATGGGGTAGTAGTCCTTGGGCACACCAACAATGAAAGGCGCAGCTATGAGGGCCACACCGGTGCCGGCGCGCGCTATGGCAAGCTGCAGGCCCATGGCAAAGGACATGGGGCCGTCCTTGAACCATTTGGCAATGGAACGGGTGACGGCCACTCCGGCAATCTCGCTGCCCAGGCCGAACATCATTCTGCCTATGCGTCCAACAGCTATTGCGCTTTCCTTTGGCAGGCTGCCGTTAAGGCCGAAGCATGCAAGGCAGGCGCCGCCCACCATCATCGCCACGAAAACGCTGCCCATTATCCTTACGCCGAAAACGTCCAGGAGTATGCCTCCTATGATAAGTCCTCCGCAGATGCAAAGCAGGCTGTAATCTCCTATGAAGTCTCCCAGGTCTTTGGAATCCCAGCCTAGCTGAAGCGAGGCGGGGTTCTGGAAGAGGTGGGATACGGTGGAGAACATGTCGTCGAAGAAGTACGAACCGAACATGGGCACCACCAGGCAGGCCAGTGCCAGCCATGCCAGGGATTTATTCCATGCTTTCTGCGCTGCCATAGGACAATTTATTTGATGTTAGGCTCCTCAAGGCCAAGGTGACGTTTGCCGTCCAGGACTTTGAGGTAGATTGCAATTACAAGAGCAAGCACACCGAAGCCTGCGAAGATCACAAGCGGAAGGGTGTAGTTGTACGGGATGAACTCTGCGCCGGCTTCCTTGGCTGCGATGACGGCAGGGTTGCTGGCGTTTGATGCCTCCAGGACGCTGCCTATAAGCTGAGGCACGAAGCACAGGCCTATGTTCTGCACCCAGAAGATGAGGCAGTATGCGCTGCCCAGGATCTTCTCGTCAATGATTTTCGGAACCGATGGCCAAAGGGCTGCAGGAACAAGTGCGAAGCTGATGCCAAGGATGACGATGGTTGCGTATGCCAGAAGGCTGCTGTGGCTGGCCGGAAGGATGAACGCGAACACAAGGTGGCAGACGATAAGGAGAAGGGAACCGTAGATGAGCATGGTTGCACCTTTGCCCTTGCGGTCCAGGAAGCTTCCCAGGAACGGTGTGATGAAAGCTGCGCCTATAGGGAACCAGCGGAAGATATCGGCCGCTGCTATAGGGGAGATGCCGTCAAGGTTGCACTGGAGCATGTTTGCGCCGTATCTCTGGAAAGGGAAGATTGCGCTGTAGTACAGCACGCACAGAAGTGCCACCACCCAGAAGCTTAGTGAAGAGAAAATCTTGCCGAGGTCCGAGATGTGGAACTCGTCTTCCGAAGAATCGTTTGAAAGAAGGCCTGCTTCCTTAAGCTGTGCGTCGAATTTCCTGTCCATCACAGAGAATGCGATGAAGTTGATTACGCCAATCATAAGCAGTACGGTGCAGAAGCCTACAGGAGCTGCTATGCTGCCCATTTTCTCTGCGATCCAAGGGCTGATGGAGAAGATTGCGAAAACGCCCACGCGCGCGATTGCCATCTCGATACCCATTGCAAGGGCCATTTCTTTGCCTTTGAACCATTTGGCAATGGCCTTGGACACTGTTGTGCCGGCCATCTCACAGCCGCAGCCGAAGATCATGAAGCCCAGGGCTGCAAGTTTGGCGCTGCCCGGCATGCTGGTCCAGAATGCATTGTCCAGCCAGTTGCAGAACTCTGTGGCCTGGAACCAGTCGCTGATGCCAATGTATTTGATTACGGCACCGCCAAGCATCAGGGATGTTGAAAGTATGCCGGTGAAGCGTACGCCCATCTTGTCCAGGATGACACCTGCAATGATGAGGAAGCCGCAGACGTTGAGTATGTATTCGGCCGATGCGTAGGTTCCGAATATGCCCGGAGTCCATCCGCGCTGTTTTTCCACAAGTGACTGCAGTGGGGACATTACGTCCACGAACATATATCCGAAGAACATTGCCAGGGCAATGAGGATTAGAACTGTCCACCTTGCTGCGAAGGAGTCGTTCATGAATTTTTTGATAGTTTCAGACATGGTTATCTAATGTTAAAAATCTTTTATTCCGGGGATGAGGGTTGCAAGAAGCAGGACAAGGCCTATGAGCATAAGCACAAGCACGCCCTTCCAGGCTTTTGCAATCCATTCTTCATATTTTATGTGCGCCATTCCAAGGGCTGCAAGCAGCACGCCCGATGTGGGGGTAATCATGTTGGTGAAACCGTCGCCGAACTGGAAGGCCAGAACCATTGCCTGGCGGGATACTCCCACAGCATCGGCGAATGGGGCCATTACGGGGATTGTTATGGCTGCCTTGGCGGTTGCGCTTGGCATGAACAGGTTGATTACAGCCTGTATGCCGTACATTGCGCCGAGCGATGCGGCTTTGCTGCCTTCGGCCAGTGCGTCCCCTATGCCGGATAGCATCATGTCCATCAGGCCGGAATCCGTAAGTATTATCACCATTCCGGATGCAAGGCCCACAACCAGGGCGGCAGACAGTATGTCTTTCGCGCCGGAGAGCATTTCATCCACAATCCTGTTGGCATCGAAGCCGCCTATTATTCCGCAGCATATGCCCATGGCAAGGAACAGTGCCGCGATTTCCGGCATGTACCAGCCCCACAGCGTAACGCCCAGCACAAGGAAGAGCATCGTAAGCAGCAGTACGCCCAGGATGCATTTCTGCCTTGTGGAAAGGCTTGGCTGCATATCTTCCGGCATGGCCTGTTCAAGTGTCTGCTTTTTGTGCCTTGATGCGTAGACCAGGGTGAAGGCCACCAGTATCCCTGTGAGGATGAACCAGCACAGCAGCCTGTATCCCATTCCTGAAAAGAGAGGGATTTCTGCCATCTGCTGGGCTATCCCGACGGTGAAGGGGTTCAGGAAGGCAGCGGAAAAGCCGATGTTGGCCGCCACGTAGACCGTAAGCATGCCCACAAAGGCGTCGTAGCCCATGGAAATCATCAGCGGGACAACAATCCCCACGAAGGGTATGGTTTCCTCGCTCATTCCGAACACCGCTCCGGCAAGGGAGAAAAGCACGGAAATGGCCACTATTACCAGTTTGTCCCTTTTCCCCACCATGCGTATGAAGCGGCTTATTCCGGCCGATACGGCTCCGGTGGAGTTAAGCACCCAGAAGGATGCGCCCACCGTGAGGATGAAGATGATGATCTCCGCCTGTTTGGCAAAGCCGTGGAAGAGGCAGGAGAAGACCTGCCAGGTCTGGGCTTCGGCCCTGGGTATAAACCAACTTGCCGCTGCGCATATTGCTATGGCAGCGGATATTATCACATAGGTGTTTGGAAAGCGCCTCACGGCTTCTTGCTAGAATGGGAGGTCGTCGTCACCTGCCTGGCCGGCAGCGAAGTCGGTTGCAGCCGGAGCTATAGGGGAAGCTGCCGGTGCCGGTGCTGCAGGCTGATATGGTGCCTGGTAACCGCCAACGTTTGCAGATGCCGCAGGCTGTGAGTACGGAGCGGCTGCAGGTGCTGCTGCAGGAGCGTCGCCACGTTTGCCAAGAAGCTGTACATTGTCTGCAAGAACCTCTGTAGAGAAACGCTTGTTGCCTGTCTGGTCTGTCCACTCACGTGTCTGGAGACGGCCCTCAACATAAAGCTGGGTGCCTTTCTTCACGTATTTCTCCACAAGGTCTGCAAGGCGGCGCCAGCATGTTACCGTGTGCCACTCTGTGTTTTCCCTTCTCTCGCCGTTGCGGTCTGTGTAGCTTTCTGTCGTTGCAATACGAAGCCTTGCAACCTTGGCCTGATTACCGTCTAGGTAACGTACTTCCGGATCCATACCAACGTTACCGATCAACATTACTTTGTTAAGACTCATGATATTTTGTTTTTAATTGTTTTGTTTTTCGAATTAAAGCGCCTGTTTCATGGCTTCCTCATCGGGCTGTGCCCCGGTGAAAACCTCATAGGCCACAACGGCCTGGTTGTATATCCAGTTGAGGCCGCTTATGTATGTGCATCTGTCTTTCAGCTCTTCAAGGCAAGGAGTCTTGTAGTTGGCCTCAAGAACGAAAATTTCTTTTGAGAGTTCTTCTTTTTTGATGTCCTTTATCTCATCCACAGGGCATGGCAGGTTGTATATCACAAGGTCTGCCGATGTGAAGAGGCTGCCCAGGCTGCCAAGCGGTGCAAGCTCTATGTCGTCCGGGTCCAGGTCGTCGGCAAAGAATTCGCAGAAATGCTCTTTCAGATCTTCGGCCTTCTCCATTGTCCTGTTCATGAGTATGATTTTTCCGTAACCCAGGCTTACCGCAGCAGCTGCCGCCGCCTTTCCTGCTCCGCCGCAACCCACAATCAGGGCTGTCTTTCCGGCCAAATAGTCTGCAAAGGCGTCTTCGTCATCCACATCCACATCGGCCACGGCATAGGCGCTCATAAGGCTTATGGTTACGCCCTCGAAGTCCGAGTTGTCTGCCAGCACCTTGCCGCCGGGCAGTTTCACAAGCATGTTGGCTGCGCCGCAAAGCTGGGCAGCGTCGCTGGCCTGGTCTGCCGCCTGGATTGCATCCAGTTTGAAGGGGGCGGTTACGTTAACGCAGCTGTACTCGGCCATGAACTTGGCGAACAGGGCTTTGAAGTCCTCTCCGTCCAGGAGGTCGTAGGCATATTTTCCGTTGTATGCAGCCTTGAAAAGCTGTGGCGAGCGGGATTCGCTTATTCCGCTGCCTATCAGTCCGAATTTTTTCATTGTCTCTGTCTTATGGCTTCAAAAAGCAGTATCGCCGCGCTTACGCTTACGTTCAGCGAATCCAGACGCCCCAGCATCGGGATGCGTATGTGTGCCGATGCGGCTTTGCGCCAGAGATCGCTTAGGCCTGTGCTTTCTGTGCCCATTACTATTGCAGTGGGGCCTGTCATGTCTGTGTCATAGTACAGGTGGCTGTCCTGCAGCTGGGCGGTGAGTATTTTGAAGTTCCTGTCTTTCAGGAATCTGATTGCCTCTTCCGAAGAGCATGCGGCAACTGGAACCGTGAATATGGCCCCGATGCTTGCGCGTATGAGGTTGGGGTTGTAGAGGTCTGTGAGAGGGTCGCATATTATGACGGCGTCTGCTCCGGCGGCATCGGCGCTTCTGAGCACCGCACCAAGGTTGCCGGGTTTTTCCACGCTTTCCAGCACCATCACCACGGGATTTTCCTTCAGCTTCAGCTGTTCCAGACTGTGTGCCTTGGCCCTCACTTCCGCAATCATTCCCTCTGTGCCTCCGCGATACGCAAGCTTGTCGTATATCTGCTGCGAGACCTCAATTATCTGTGGGGATTGTGCCAAGTCTTCAACCGCAGACGTTCCGCAGATCTCGGGGCATACAAAAAGGGTGTGGATCTCGTAGCCGCAGCACACGCAATGCTCTATTTCGCGCACGCCTTCCACAACAAAGAGGCCGCTCTGCTTGCGGGCCTTGCTCTTGGCCTGCAATTCCAGCAGCATCTTTATCTTTGGATTCTGTGCCGAAGTTATCCTCTCCATCGGGTGATTAATTAATGTTTGAACTCGCTAAACCTTGTTTCAAGGCGACTAATAAGCCGCTTCAGCGGCCGGGCCGGAGGCCCGCATTTCCCCTTTAGGGGAATGTCGCGCAGCGACAAGGGGTTTGTAGGTTACAGGCATAAGCCGCTGGCTTATGCCTTCGGTCTCATTTGTGGGAAGAACAAAACATCTTGGATGGTGGTCTGGCCGGTCATGAACATGGTGAGACGGTCTATACCCATGCCAAGGCCCGATGTAGGAGGCATGCCGAACTCCAGGGCGCGCACGAAATCGTAATCGATGAACATGGCCTCGTCGTCGCCTTTGCTCTTCAGACGTGCCTGCTCCTCGAAACGCTCCAGCTGGTCTATAGGGTCGTTGAGCTCTGAGTATGCATTCGCAAGCTCCTTGCCGCAGACGAAAAGCTCGAAACGCTCTGTGAGGCTGGCATCGGCACGATGACGTTTTGTGAGCGGAGACATCTCCACAGGGTAATCTGTGATGAAGGTAGGCTGGATAAGCTTGTCCTCGCAATACTCGCCGAAGATGGCGTCAATCAGCTTGCCCTTGCCCATGGTCGGGTCTATCTCCACATGCAGCTTCTTGCAGGTCTCGCGAAGCTGGTCCTCGTCCATGCCCTTCACGTCCACGCCTGCATATTCCTTGATGGCATCCAGGATAGGAAGACGACGGTATGTGCCGCCGAAGTCCACCTCGTGCTCTCCAATCTTCACTTTGGTGCTGCCGCCGTTAACCTTCGCGGCAATCTTGCAAAGCATCTTCTCCACGAACTCCATCATCCAGATATAGTCCTTGTAGGCAACATAGATCTCCATGCAGGTGAACTCCGGGTTGTGGGTCTTGTCCATGCCCTCGTTGCGGAAATCCTTTGCAAACTCGTACACGCCGTTATAGCCGCCCACGATAAGGCGCTTCAGATACAGCTCGTTGGCAATACGCATGTAAAGGTCTATGTCAAGGGCGTTGTGGTGAGTTATGAAAGGACGTGCGGTTGCGCCGCCGGGGATGCTCTGAAGAATAGGGGTCTCCACCTCCAGACAGCCTGCCTCGTTGAAATACTCACGCATTGTGGCAACAATCTGAGCCCTCTTGATGAAGGTCTCCTTTACGTGAGGGTTCACGATGAGGTCCACATAGCGCTGGCGGTAGCGCAGCTCCGGATCGCTGAAGGCGTCAAACACCTGGCCGTCCTGCTCTTTCACGATAGGCAGCACGCGAAGGGATTTGCTTAGGACGGTGAGCTCTTTCGCATGAACGGAAAGCTGGCCTGTCTGGGTGATGAAGGCAAAGCCCTTGATACCCACGATATCGCCTATGTCAAGAAGCTTCTTGAACACGGTGTTGTACATTGTCTTGTCTTCTCCCGGACAAATCTCGTCGCGGTTCATGTAGACCTGGATGCGTCCGCTGGCGTCCTGCAGCTCCATGAAGGAGGCGGCGCCCATAATGCGGCGGCTCATGATACGGCCTGCGATGCATACGTCCTGGAGATTCTTCTCCTCCGGATTGTACTGCTCCTTGATGCTCTGTGCCGATGCGTTAACCGGATACATCGGTGCCGGATACGGCTCTATTCCAAGTTCGCGCATCTTCTGCAGAGATGCCCTTCTGTTCAATTCCTGCTCGTTGAAATCCTGTGTGCTCATATATGTCTAGTCTTTTATTATTTCACGTACATACTATCTTGCAAAAATACGTTTTTTTGGGCAAATTTTGAAATTTAGGGGTATCTTTGTTCCATGAAAGTTAAAGCTACACTTGCGGCGGCTGTTACAAGCTTGTTCATGCTGTCGCTGTTCCATTTTCCGTTTTTCCGCACCATACTGGAAAATGTCTCCCCTGACGCAGGCGGAGCCCTTATTTTCGTAAGCATGGTGCTTATAATGTTCCTTCTGAACAACCTCATCTGCTTCATACTTCTGAACTGGCTTGGAAAGCCGGGAAAGGCCATACTGTCCTTCTTCCTGATAGGCAATTCCATCGGCCTGTATTTCGAGAATGTCTTCCATGCGATGATAGATGACAGGATGATGGGAAACGTCCTGAACACAACCTTCTCCGAAGCTGGAAGTTTCTATACCCACTGGTTCCCGGTGTATGTGCTTGTCCTGGGAGTTGCGCCCACCGTTCTTCTGTGGATGTGCCAGATTCAGAGGGTGGATTGGAAAAAATCCCTTGCGGAGCTGGGCGGAAGCCTGTGCCTTATAGGAGGAATAGTTGCGGCGAACAGCGGAAATGTGCTTTGGATAGACAGGAATGTGCCGGTTTTCGGCAGCCAGCTTCTGCCATGGTCCTATGTGATAAATACTTTCCGATACCTTGGAAGGCAGAAAAAGGCCAATGTGAAAGAGATTGCGCTTCCCGATGCGCAGCTTAGGGACTCTTCCAAAGCGGCGGTGGTGCTGGTGATAGGGGAATCGGCCCGAAGGGAAAATTTCCAGCTGTACGGTTACGGAAAGCCCACGAATCCGCTTCTTTCAAAGCGCGGGGATCTGCAGCTGTACCGTGCCGATGCAGCGGCGGCGAATACCATTGATGCGGTGAGGGCCATCGTGACGCGTCAGGACGAAGCCGACCTTCACGAGATTCTGCCCAACTATATGTACCGCAGCGGGGTGGATGTGCTTTGGCGCACCAGCAACTGGGGAGAGCCTCCTGTGCATATAGACAATTATTTCACCATCCAGCAGCTGATGGAGGAAAGGGGAGAGAGCGAGGGATTCGATTCCGTGCTTTTTGACGGCGTGGAGGATTTCATTGCCGGCAGCAGCAGGGACAAGGTGCTTGTGGTGCTGCACTGCTACACCAGCCACGGCCCTTCTTACTACAGTAACTATCCTGCTGAGTTTGAAGTGTTTGCGCCTGCCTGCCAGACCGTGGACATAACCAAGAGCACAAGGGAGGAGTTGCTTAACGCATATGACAATACCATTGTCTATACGGATTATCTTCTGGACAGGCTCATCTCCCGCCTGGAGACGCTTGAGGGCTGCAGAAGTGCTGTCATCTTCCTTTCCGATCACGGAGAGTCCCTGGGTGAGAACGGAAGCTACATGCACGGAACCGGCCTTGGATCCAAAGAGAGCAAGCCGCAGGAATACGAAGTTCCTTTCATCGTGTGGACAAATGATTCCGGGCAGCTTTTCCGTGCAGATAAGGATATTAACCAACACTTTGTATTTCATAGCGTTATGGATTTTCTTGGGTTTGAAGGCGGGGCTTTCGACCCTTCAATGAGCGTGTTCCGCCAGCAGTAGATTCATGAAGGACATTCTTTTCATAGTGAACCCCATTTCCGGCAAGGGCAGAAAGCAGGAGATTGTGAGGATGCTTCAGGACAGAGGCTATGAAGTGCGCTTCACGCAGTATGCCGGCCATGCCGAAGAGATAGCCAGGGCGGCACGCGCCAGGGTTGTTGTGGCGGTTGGCGGAGACGGCACCCTGAACGAGGTGGCCCGCGGCCTAATGGGTTCGGACAAAATTCTTGGTATCTTGCCCTGCGGAAGCGGAGACGGTCTGGCCCTGTGCCTGGGCATAAGCAGGAAGCCGGAAAAGGCCCTGGAGGTGATAGAGAAGGGGAAAGTGCAGGATCTGGATTGTGCGGCGATAGACGGAAGGCCCTTCTTTTCCGTAAGCGGAGTGGGCTTTGACGCCTATATCAGTCAGAGATTCGCCCAGGCTTCATCACGAGGCTTGCGCACCTATGTGCGCGAATGCGTTAAGGCCTGGTTCGGCTACCGGATGCAGGACTATAATCTGGAGGCAGACGGCAGAAAAATGACCGTTAAGGCCCTTTTGATAACGGTTTCCAATTCGGACCAATGGGGAAACGGAGCCAGGATAAACCCTCTTGCAAGCACCTGTGACGGCATGCTGGATGTGGCGGTGGTGAAAAAGTTTGCTCTTATGGAGCTTCCCGTTCTGGCCTGGCGCATGCTTCGCGGACGCATACACAAGAGCCGTTGTGTGGAAACTTTCAAATGCCGCAGTATAGTGATACGGCGCGGCGCGGAGGGTCCGGCGCATTTCGACGGCGATTTCTTCCAGGCGGGCGAAACGGTGGAAATCTCCCTGCTGCCGCAAAAAATACGCGTCCTTGTGCCCTAGGCTGCACGTTTGGTAATTAGAATCATAATGCGTATATTTGTAAGAATATGAGTATAAGTGAAAAGAAATGGCTTCTGAAAGAAGCGGCCGATCCTGAGGTGGTAAGCCGTCTTTCTTCCGAGCTTGGAGTGGATCCCGTTCTGGCGGAACTCCTGGCTCAGAGGGGAGTATCCACCTTTGAGCAGGCGCGCGCTTTCTTCCGTCCGGATCTTGCCAACCTGCACGACCCTTTCCTGATGAAGGATATGGACAAGGCGGTGGATCGTCTGGGCAAGGCCGTTTTCGGGGGCGAAAAGATATTGGTGTACGGAGACTATGATGTGGACGGCACCACTGCTGTTGCCCTGGTATACTCATTCCTGCAGAATTACACAAGAAACATAGACTTCTATATTCCGGACCGATATGACGAAGGATACGGAGTCTCATACAAGGGCATCAACTGGGCTGCCGACAATGGAGTGAAGCTTATCATCACCCTGGATTGCGGTATCAAGGCCATAGAGAAGGTGGAATATGCGCGAAGCAAGGGCATAGACATGATTATCTGTGACCATCACCTTCCGGAAGACGGGCTTCCTGCTGCTGTTGCCGTGCTGGACCCTAAGAGAGAGGATGACAGCTATCCTTTCGATGACCTAAGCGGTTGCGGCGTGGGCTTCAAACTTGTGCAGGCCTATGCCCAGAAACATGACATTCCGCTGGAGGAGATAGTTCCTCTGCTGGATCTTCTGGCCGTTTCCATCGCAGCGGACCTTGTTAGTGTTGTGGGTGAGAACCGCATCCTTGCATATTATGGCCTGAAGCAGCTGAACAGCAACCCTCACCGCGGTCTGCTAAGCATGATAAACCAGGCCGGGCTGGATCCCAACCATGTTTCTTTTGACGATATCGTGTTCAAGATTGGTCCGCGTCTGAATGCTGCCGGACGTATGGAATCGGGCCGTATTTCAGTGGAACTGCTGATTGCCCAGGACATGCGCACCGCAGAGAGGGTGGCAAAGGAGATAAACCAGCACAACACAGAGCGCAAGAGCATAGACCGCGGCATAACCAGCGAGGCCCTGGAGATGGTGCAGAACAACAGCTGCCTCTGCCAGGAGAACCTCACAATTGTATACAACCCGCAGTGGCACAAAGGCGTTGTGGGTATCGTGGCATCAAGGCTTGTTGAGGCCTATTTCAAGCCGGCCATCGTGCTTACGCAGAGCAACGGTTTCGTAACCGGTTCGGCCCGCAGTGTTGGCGGTTTCGATCTCTACACCGCCATTGAAAGCTGTGCCGACCTTCTGGAAAACTTCGGCGGTCACCTGTTTGCGGCCGGTCTCACACTGAAGGAAGAGAACCTTCCGGAGTTCGTGCGCAGGATGGATGCAGCGGTGAAGGGCAATATAAAGCCGGAGATGCTCACCCCTATCGTGAATATAGACACCAAGCTGGATTTCAGCCAGATAACTCCGAAATTCTTCCGCATATTGAAGCAGTTCCAGCCTTTCGGCCCGGGAAACAACGCCCCTATATTCGAGACCGACAATGTCTATGACAACGGTAACGGAAGGAAGGTGGGTGCCGATGGCGGCCATCTGAAGCTGGAGCTTATCCAGGAGAGCCATCCGTACCATCACATCGGGGCCATTGCCTTCAATAAGGGAGAGTTCTTCGACAGCATCGCCGACGGCAACCCTATAGACGTATGCTACAGCGTTGTGGAGAACTATTTCCGCGGAATTGCAAACGTGCAGCTGCGCATCAAGGATATAAGAGAGCGTGAGGAAATCATCTAGACAATTCCTTCTTGGCATGGGCAAGTCCATGCTGGGTCTTGTGGTATTCGTGCTGATGGTCTTTCTGGCCTTCAGCGTGTCCCCGATCTATGATTTCCCGCAACCGCAGCCTTTCAGCGGGCCGGATATTTTTAACCCCTACGAGAAACTGGACACAAGCATAGGCTGGAAAAGAGCAAATTTCCATACCCATACGCGTGTAAAGGGGCCTCTGCCTCCCAATGAGTGCAAATACTGGCCCGGGGAGGTGCTGGAGGATTACCGGAAACTGGGTTATGACATCCTCACCTTTTCCAATCACAACGAAATCACTCAGCACCCAACGGATCCGTCACTGCAGGTGAACGTGTATGAACACGGCTACGGCCTTTATAAGTATCACAAGCTGGTATTCGGGGCTTCCAGGGTACATTACTTTGACCATCTGCTGCCGCTTCTGGCATCGCAGAAACAGTGGCAGCTGGACTATCTGGGCAAAGACTGCGATTTTATCCAGATGAACCATCCTTTCCGTACCGGCGGGACATCGGAGTATCAGATGGGCGTGCTGGAGGGCTATCAGATAATGGAGCTTGATTCCGGCGTGAGCATAGAGAACGAGTACTGGGACTGGGCACTTTCGGCAGGCCACTATTCCTTCGGCCTTGCAAATGACGACTGTCACGATTCCAAGACATCGGGCAGGATAGCTGTAAGATGCAACTGGCTGAATGCCGATGGTGCAGGATATGCCGATATAAAAGACTGCCTTCTTGGCGGGGCATACTACAGCATGAGGGTGCCTAATTTTGGAGATGGCGACTGGGACAGGAAATATGAGGGCAACAGGAACCTGCCTATGGTAAGTGATATCGGCCTGGACAGCGCCACTGTGTATATCAATCTTACCAGGCCCGCAAAATATATAAAGGTCGTCGGCCGGAACCACGCCACCCTGGACAGCCTTGCATCCGCTTCCAGCGCAGCCTATACCATGCAGCCGGATGATGCCTACGCCCGTTTTATCGCCTGTTTTGATGACGGCGTTGTAATCTACAGCAACCCTTTTGCCCGATACGACAAAGAAAAAGCCCCGTCACCCTTCCGGGCTCCGGAGCATTCCGTTAACTGGCTGCTTACAGTCCTGTATAATGGATGTCTGCTGCTTATAGCTGTTCTGCTATTCTTTCTGCTATCTCTTGTGGTGAGAGGCCGTCGATGTCAAGGATGATATCGGCATTCTTTGTGTAGCACTCTTCGCGCTGGGCAAGCATCTGCGATACCTTCTCTTCCAGATTTTCAGCCTCTTTAAGCAGGGGACGGTTGTCTGTACCCACTATGTTCAGGTTCTCCACCAGCTGTTTCACCGATGCTTTCAGATATATGCAGGTGGCGTTCTCCTTGATTAGCTGCGCGCAATGCGGCTGCAGTATGGTGCCTCCGCCCAGACTTAGAATCATTGTTGTGGGGAAGTCCTTGTAGTCCGATATGATGCGGTCCAGGTATTCCAGCTCCATGGCCCTGAAGGCACCCTCGCCGTCCTCCTGGAATATCTCGCTTATGCTGCGGCCCTCCTCCATCTCTATGGTGTCGTCCAAATCAAAATAGAAGCAGCCCAATTCCTGTGCCAGGAGGGATGCCACGCTGCTTTTGCCGCAGCCCATAAATCCTATAAGTGCTATTGTCATGAGGCAAAGATAAGAATTAATGATTTGAGATTCCTAATATAAATGATTAAATTTGTTCAAATTTAAAGGCTATGGTTCGTGTTATTCTGATGACCGATTTTACGGAGGCTTATGCCCGCAGGCTGCTGCTTGGAATCTCACAATTCGCACGTGAGTCCGGCCAGCGCTGGAGCATATGCCGTCTTCAGTCCACCAACCGCAGGGAAGGTGACCTGGAGGAAGTGTTGCAATTTGCAAAGTTAATACGTGCGAATGCCATCATCGGCCAGTTCTATCCAAGTGATGATGTTTCAATCTTCAGGGAGAACGGTATTATTGCCATAGCCCAGGACTTCAAAAGCCCTATCCCCGATATCCCGAACATCACAGCCCATCATTACATGGCCGGAAAACTGGCTGCGGATTATTTTCTGAAGAAGGGTTTCAAGAGTTTCGGCTTTTACGGTCCTGTTGGGGTGGCTTTCTCGGAAGAGCGCTATGCCGGATTCAGACAGGCCATAAAAGAGGCGAATCCGGAATATACGGTGTCTTTCTTCCAGGCAAGTGACGAGCACAGTATGTGGAAATTCGGTCTGGAAGAACTTAACAACTGGCTGCGTTTCCTTCCCAAACCAGTGGGCGTTCTGGCATGTGACGACAACTGGGCCTATCATATTACCGAGGCCTGTCAGATTCACGACCGGCAGAAGAACAGAACAAGCATCCCGGCCGATGTTTCCGTGCTGGGTGTGGATAATGATGAAACCATATGCAGGCTGTGTGTGCCGCATCTGTCTTCCATCAACCAGAAAGTGGAGCAGGCGGGCTATCGCGTGGCGGAGCTCATCAGCAGAATGCTGAAGGACCCTTCCTGTAAAGGCAATAATATCAATGTGGAATTGGGAACAATCGTGACAAGACGTTCGTCGGATATCCTGGTGAATGACAATCCCTATATCACAACGGTATTGCGCTATATTCACGAACACCTCAGGGAGAAGATATCGGTTGACGATCTTGTGGGCCTTGTGCCGCTTTCCCGCCGTCTGCTGGAGAACAAGTTCTTCCAGAGCACCGGATCTTCCATCTATGATTATATCATCAATGCCAGGGTGGAGAAGATGGCCGAATATCTTACCGAAGGCCTCACTGTGTCCGAAGCCGCTTTCCGCATCGGTGCCAATGACACAAAAAATATTTCCCGCTCCTTCAAGAAGATCAAGGGAATGACACCCATGGAATTCCGGAAGAAGCAGGAAATATAATCAGTCAAATACTATCTATTAGTATCCGGCGTTCTGTTTGAGTTTTCCGCCAGAAAGGGTTACCTGTGCAGAAGGGTAAGGGAAGACAATCTTGTGATCGCTCCATACTTTCTGGATCTTGTAATCCTCGTAGTCACCTTCTGTGTACTCAGACTCCGGATCTGCACGGTTTACATAGTGTCTTGCCTGTGGATGTGAATTGAGCTCTGCAAGTGCAAGGGCCTTTACATCGGCAGCACCTGAAACAGCCCATCTCTTTACGTCAGCAAGGTGGTCGGCACCCTCATATGCAAATTCCGCGAAACGCTCGTGGTAGATCTGAGCCATTGTGGCTGAAGTTGCAGGAGTAAGACCGGCACGTGTACGTACGGCGTTGATGTCCTTGAGTGCGTTTGAAGCTGAAGCTTTGCTTGTAGAGTTGAGATATGCCTCTGCACGAAGGAGAAGACAGTCTGCAAAACGAAGGATATGGAAGTTCACGCGTGCTGTTGGCCAGTCGCCGTTAGGGTTTACGTGAGCCTCTGTCATGTTCTCTTTGCTGAATGGATCCATCCATTTGTTGATCATGAAGCCTGTCTCGATATCAGATGCAGAGAAGAATGATCTCTCTACGCCGTTGAGCTTGAATTTGTCACCATACTCCAGCATAGAGCGTGAAAGACGTACGTTCTTTGGCTGTCCCGCTACGTTGTCCTCTGCCATGAGTTTGTATGCGTCAAGGGTTGGCTTGTGCTGGCCCCAGCCGTTGTATACACCCCAGCCTTTGTTCTCCAGACATACGCCAGGGAACTCTGAACCGCCACCTGTTGCACCACCGTTGCCAGGGATGCTCCACAGATACTCTTTTGTCCAGTATTTTTCAAGATCGCTTGAGAAGAGGTCGTTGTAGTCTTTTGCAAGCTCGCGGCCATATTCAGTCTCAAGTCTGTTTACGCAAGTGATAACGTTGTCCCACTGGCTCTTGTCCCAAGTTGCCCAGTATGCATAAGTCTTTGCCATGTAACCAACGGCAGCTGCCTTGTGTGCACGGCCGCGGTCAGCATCAGAGTAGTCCTCGAATTTCGGAAGGAGTTTCTCTGCGTTTGTGAGGTCGCTGATGATAGCGCCGTAGTTCTCCATTACGGTCTTCTTCTGCTCAGGGATAGAGTTGTCATACTCTCCGTTGATCTCCTCGTATGCTACGAAAGGAACACCCTGTTTGTCTGTACCATAGCGGTATGCAATGTAGAAGTGGTAGAATGCGCGCATGAAGTATGCCTCGCCAAGAGAACGGCTCTCGATTGGTGTGAGAGTTGTCTTGGCCTGTTTCTCTGTGAGTTTCTTTACCACAAAGTTGCAGTATGCCATCTCATTGTAGCATTCCTTGAATACGTCGCGAAGAGGGCTCTCGTCACCGCTGTACTCAAGTGTTGCAAGAGTGTTGTAACCACGGCTTCTGCCGAATACAACCTGGTTGGCACCAGCCTGCTCCCAGAAGATCTCACGGCCGAACATTTTCTCCTGCTGATAACGGGCATAGAGGAAGTCAATAGCGTCGATTGCCTGCTGGTCGTTTGCGAAATAGGTTGTGCTTGTAGGGTTTCCCTCCGGCTGTACGTCAAGGAACTTATCACAGCCACAGACTGCAGCAAGACCCAGTGCTATGCTGATAATTGTAATATATTTTTTCATATTCTGTTACCTCCTATATTAGTAAGTGAGTTTTACACCGAAAGAAAGTACTCGTGAAACAGGATACTTGACAGCGTCATAGCCACCGCACTCAGGATCCATACCTGAATACTTGGTGATTGTGAAGAGGTTCTCACCGCTGAAGTAAACTGAAAGACGGCTTGCGCGCTCGTTGAAGTGAGCTGCCTTGCGAAGAACATTTGTAAGGTCATAAGACAGTGTGATGTTCTTCAAACGCAGATAAGATGCGTCCTCGATGTACCAGTCGGAAGGAGTTGTAAAGTTCTCGTTGTCGTCGCTTCTTGTGATACGAGGAATGTTGGTGTTGGTGTTTGTAGGGCTCCATGCGTTCAGAATGTCGCGTGAACGGTTGAAGTCTGCACCGTCAGCCTCGTTGAGGAGGGTGTATTTTGCCATGTAAGCAGCCTTTGCACCTGCAACGCCCTGGAACATGAAGCTGAATGAGAGGTCTTTCCAAGTGAAACCGCCGTTGAAAGCGTAGTTCAACTTAGGGGTTGCGCTGCCGATGTACTGGCGGTCGTTGTTGTCTATCTTGCCGTCACCGTTGAAGTCTACGAACTTGAGGTCACCTGCCTTTGCCTTAGGCTGGATGCGGTTGCCGTCTTTGTCTACATAGGCAGCAGCCTCTGCATCGCTCTGGAAGATACCGTCAGTCTTGATTACATAGAAAGAGCCGATAGGCTGTCCCTCTGCAGTCTGGTAGATGAAAGGCACGTTCTTGAATGTCTGGTCGTTCAACCATACACCAGCCTTGCCTTCGCTGTCGCGTACGCCGATATCGCTTACCCAGTTCTTGTTGTAGGCCATGTTGGCGCCGATGTTATAGCTCCAGTCACCAATCTTATCCTGCCAGCCCACTGTGAGCTCAATACCGCGGTTCATAACCTCACCCATGTTCACAAGCATAGGGTCAAGACCGATGGTCTGAGGCCAGTTCATTGTCTGGTTCTGGATAAGGTTGAATGTGCGTTTGTTATAGAAGTCCATAGAGAAGCTGAGACGATCCTTGAAGAATGCTGCATCCAGACCGAGGTCAAACTGCTCTGAAGTCTCCCATGTGAGGTTAGGGTTGATGGCTTTGCTGTTGTAGTACATTGCATCCCAGGTAGTACCTTTCTCTACGCCGTACTGTGCCTGCTCCTGCCAGTTTGCGCTTGAGAGCTGGGCAGAACGGTAGTTCATGGCGATTGAACCGAGGTTACCAACGCGTCCGAATGAAGCACGGAGCTTCAGGAGTGTGAGGGCATCGGTCTTAGGCATGAATTTCTCGCTTGAGATTTTCCATGCTGCAGTTACAGCAGGGAAGTCGCCGAAGTTATGGCCTTTTGCAAGACGGCCGGCGTAGTCACGTCGCCAAGATGCTGTTACAAAGTAACGGTCGTCATAGCTGTAGGCAGCACGTGCAATGATTGCAACGTTTGCATCGTTTCCTCTGAATTCATCCGAAGTTTTGATGTTCTGGGCATTGTTCAGGTACTGGAGGAAAGCTGACTCATCGGCAAGGTCGGTTGCGTTAACGAAAACGTAACGGCCGTTGTAGTGGTCAAGAGTATTTGAGAGCAGCAAACCTACGCTGTGCTTGTTGAAAGTCTTGTCGTAAGTGAGGGTGTTCTCAAGTTTCCATCTGTCATTGCGGCCAGTGGTGTAATCAAGGAAGTTACGGCCCTCTGGTTTACCAATCTCCGGACGGCGTGGGGTGAATACCTTGCTGAACTGGCTGTCCATTGCGTATGTGAAACGGCTGTTGAACTTAAGGCCAGGGCAGAAGTTGCCTACCTCCAGGCCTGTGGTTGTCCAGAAAGAGTTTCTCCTGTCATAGTCGTTGTGGGCAAGGAGGATACGAAGAGGGTTGATGGAGTCTCCGTGTGCAGATGCCCACTGTGCCTGATCGTCAGGGACTGTACCGCTGTATGTGCCGTCAGGGTTGTATGCAAGGGCACTCTGAGGCATTACGATGGCATTGATAAGCGCACCGTTCTGAGGAGAGTTTGTGTTTGCTGTACGCAGGTCTTTCTGCTCCCAGGTGAGGTCCTCTGTAACCTTGATCCACTTGTTGATCTGGTATGCACCGGTGAAGTGGATGCCCATCTTGTTGTTGTGTGTTCCTACCAGAACACCTTCATTGTTGTCATTTGAGAATGAAAGACGGGTCTGGAGTTTGTCGCTGTTATAGTTTACGGCAACGCTGTTACGATGGTAAGCTGCGGTGCGGAACACCTCGTTGATCCAGTTTGTGCGTGTTGTCTTGATCCAGCTGTTCTTGCTTGGATTCCATGCGTCAGGAAGAGTAAGACCTGCATTTGCGTAAGAAGTCTTGCGCATCTCAATCTCCTCTTCTGCGTTGAGGCTCTGGATGAGGTTTGTGGCTGTGCGAACACCGTAAACACCGTCATAGTTTACAGAGATGCCTTTCTGGCCGCTCTTTTTGGTAGTTACCAGAACTACACCACCTGCACCTGACTGTGCACCATAGATTGCTGCAGATGCGGCATCCTTCAGGACAACGATGCTCTCGATGTCGTTGAGGGAGGCGATAGGTGCGCCTGGAATACCGTCAACAACCCAGAGAACCTGGTCGCCGTTCTGGCTGCCTTGTCCACGGATTACGATATTAGGGGCTGCTGTAGGGTCACCACCGTTGGAAGAGATGGAAACACCGGCAACCTGGCCCTGGAGCATTGACTCTACGGATGACACAGGACGTGATGCCAGTGCCTCCGGATCTGCTACAACGCCAACTGCTGCAGAAAGGTCTTTTTTCTTTGTGGCAACACCGTAACCAAGGACTACGGCGTCTGCAAGGACCTGTGAGTCCTCCTGAAGAGTTATGTTAACGGTAGAGTTGCCGTTAATGAGTACTTCCGCTGTGGTGTAACCCAGGCAAGAGAATACCAGGGTACCGGTAGTCGGAGCTTTGATTGTGTAGGTACCGTCATTGTCTGAAATAGTACCGTTGGTGGTGCCTTTGACAACTACAAAAGCACCGGCAACAGGACCATTTGCGTCAACTACTGTACCGGACACGTTTACATCCTGCGCAATAGCCAGCTGGGCTACTGTCATAAGCAGGATAGATAGGGTTAACATTAGTTTTTTCATTTGACTAAAAATTTAGTTTTAACCAAAATTAAAATTATTAGATATTCGCATATGCGTATTTTGCGCATTTCGATTCTTATTTTGCGCAAAGCATACTTGCGCCAAGTAGTATTATATAATCGGATTCGCTTCGTAAAGTGCTGATATTCAATAAACTGTTGGTGAATGCAAAGTCTTTCATCTCCGCTTTCATAGAAGGCTCGAAAAATTGGAATGCATTGGCAATACTACCGCCAATCACAATGCAGGATGGGTCGTAGGCGTACATCGCCAGCTTCATCAGTCTGCCCACATGCACGCCGAATTCGCGGAAGAGCTCCAGCGCTGCAGGGTCATCGGCCATTGCCTTCTCGGCTGCCTCCTTTCCGCTTGTCCCCTTTCCTGTGAAGAAACGGCTGCTGCAGTAATACTCGTAGTCTTTATCCAGGTACGGGATTGCCCCAATCTCTCCGGCTCCGGTGTTCACACCCCTGTACAGGTGGCCATCCAGGATGAGGCCTGAACCGACTCCTGTTCCCAGTGTGATTCCCAGCATGGATTTGCTGCCCTTTCCTTTTCCGAAATGGTATTCTCCCAAGGCAAAGCAATTGCAGTCGTTGTCTATGAACACCGGTTTGCCAAGACGCTCTTCCATGATATCTTTCAGATGCACCTCTTTCCATGACGGGATGCCGGTTACGTCATACACTATGCCTTTTTCCGGGTCCACAACAGAAGGCACTCCTATGCAGATTGCGCTTACTTTGTCGTTCATAAGGTCCTGGGCCAGGGAAACAAGCTGATCTATCACCTCTTCCTCCGTTCCCTGGGATTTGCACATCTCATACTGTATTCTTGAAATCTCCTGTCCGTCCACCAGGCCGGCGCGGATTTTCGTTCCGCCTAAATCTATTGATATAACCATATTTTTTTTATTGTTACAATTACCTATCTTTATTTCCGCTTCATAAAATTATTAAATCTGCATGATTTGTTATTCGCAATATGAGTAAATCGTAGGATAAATCGCGTAAATGCTTGTTTTTTGGTAACAAAATGCCATATATTTGTAAAGGTTTTAATTTACCCCCCCCCATAATATGAAACAAATTGTAACCTCATTGCTCTTTATGCTGGCGTGCGCCGGTATTGATTGTTTTGCCTGCACCAATCTTCTTGTTGGAAAGAAAGCGTCGGCAGACGGATCCGTTTTCATTACCTATAATATGGATGCGTACGGCATGTGCGCGAAACTCCTTGTGACTCCCGGGGCCCTGCATCAGAAGGGGGAGATGGCAAAGGTCTATAATTATGATGACCACATCCTAATGGGTGAAATCCCTCAGGTGGAAAGGACCAACCATGTTGTGGGTTTCATTAACGAACATCAACTGGTAATTACGGAAACTACTTTCGTGGGACGTGAGGGGCAGGAGAATCCCGATGGTCTCATCCACTACACCGCCCTGATGCAGCTTGCCCTGGAGCGTGCCAGGACTGCGCGCGAAGCGATTGATGTGATGGCTTCGCTGGTTGCAGACTATGGTTATGCAAGTTCAGGCGAGACATTCTCCATAGCGGACAAGGATGAGATGTGGATAATGGAGCTGATTGGCAAGGGAAGCGACGAAAAGGGCGCCGTATGGGCCGCGGTACGCATTCCGGACGACTGCATTTGTGCGCATGCCAACCAGAGCCGTATACATCATATAGATTTCAAAGACAAGAAGAATTACAAGTGGTCCAAGGATGTGGTTAGCTATGCCAGGAAGAAAGGTTTCTTCAGCGGAAAAGATGCCGATTTCGATTTCTCCAAGGCCTACAGCCCCACAAACTTTCACATGCAGAGAGCGTGTGAGGCCCGCGTATGGAGCATCTTCAACAAGTTTTCCGATGATTTCGCAAAGTATATCCCAACCGTGGATGGCTGGCATCTGGACAACTATGAGGAAATGCCTCTTTACATCAAACCCAACAGCAAGATAAGCCGTGAGCAGGCTATGGATGTGATGCGGGACCATTACGAGGGCACTCCTTTTGATATGACGGTGGACATTAGCGGCGGCCCGTGGAATTCCCCTTACCGTCCGCGTCCGCAGGAGTACCAGATAGACGGAAAAACATATTTCCACGAGCGCCCGATAGCATCGCAGCAGAGCGCCTGCGTTATGCTTGCGCAGATTCGTCCGTGGATGCCGGATGCGCTGGGTGGCATGCTGTGGTTCGGCAATGATGATGCCAATATGATAGCCTACACGCCGCTCTACTGCTGCATCACCCGTGCACCGCAGTGCTATAACGATCCCGCAGCAAGCGACGTGGACTTCTCTTGGGATTCTGCATTCTGGGTGTGCAACTGGGTGTCCAACATGGTGTACCCGAGGTATTCCATCTTCTATCCGGAGCTGAAGGCCCTCAGGGAAAAACTGCAGGGCACATATGCGCAGCAGGCACAGGCCCTGGAGGAAGAGCTTCAGCAGCAGATTGCGCAGAACGGGGCCGATGATGCAACGAAAGAGCGCATAACCCGTTTTGCAGAGTCATGCGCTTCCGATATGCTTTGCCACTGGAAAGAGCTTGGCATCAAGATGGTTGTGATGTACAACGATATGGCCTTGAAGCCGCAGAAGGACGGTGAGTTTGAAAGAACAGAGCATGGCAGGGGAGTTTCCCCGCTGCGAAACGGTTACAGCGATATGTACCGCCGCGCCATTTCCACTGTCACAGGAGACCGTTATCTGGAAAAATAAAGCTTAGAACAGCGTAAGTTCGTCACCGGGAAGGTACTCGTCGTCAATCACTGTTTTGGCGTCCTGTACCTTCTTCTCGTTTTCTGTGCCTTCTTCCTCCACGGCCTGCTGTGCTGTGTCTTCCGGCAGTTCTTCCTCTTCCGGCTCCTGAATGTCGTCCTCCGGCAGGTGAAGACCCTCTATGAACTCTGCCTTACCAACCACGAAGGTGGAGATGCGTTTGCCCTTCGCTCCCGATCCCTTGCAGGCAATGAATTCCTCCACGTTCAGGATCTCCGGCTCCCTGCCTTCGTTCTTGCCGCTGAAGGTAAGCTTGGCCTGCGGGTGTCTGTCGTCCACTATCGCCACGAAATATGAACCCTTGGCATCGGAAACAAGGCTTACGACGTCCTCTGAAGGCTCCAGCCTGAAGCGTTTGATATACAGGCACTTCGCCTCGCCATCATAGTAGATGAGGCTCCATATCTTGTTGCTGTCCAGCTTCTCTATGCGCAGGATGTCTCCCTGATAGCGGCTGCTTAGGTCTGTGCTGGTTGTCTGATAGCTGCCGTCCTTGTATATCGCAAGCACCTTGTCGTTTGTGCCGAACTGGCCCAGCAGAATGCCGCGTCCGTCCTCGTTAAGTCTCTGGATGTCGGCATCGAACCATACGTCTTTTCCGCCTATTGTGGAAACGGCCTGGCCGGTCTGTGATATGCTCTTGATTGGGTTCTTGCTTACAACGTTGCCACGGCTTGCGCGTCCCTTGATGGCAAGGTCGGCAAAATTATAGTCCATCACCAGTTTCTTCACCTTCGGCCTTGGGCGCAGGTAAATCTTCAGGGCCTCGGCCTCGGCATTGCGGTTGGCAGTGAACCAAAGCACGCTTGTGTTAGGCGTACCCATGGTGAGGTCGTATTCCTTGTCGCGGGTGATGCCCGTGATTGTGAATCGCTTGGCATAATACACGCCTGTCTTGCCGTCCTTGTAGATGGCGTTGTAGGTCATGCGTGTGTCTCCGCGGTTGAATAGGCCCACGTAGATGATGTTCTGGCCGAAGAAGGCCTTGTCGCTTACCTTCGTAACACGGTATCGGCCGTCCTTTGTGAAGACTATTATTTCGCTGAGGTCGCTGCAGTCGCAAACGAACTCTCCGTTGTCGTCCTTGTTAAGCTTCATGCCCACGAAGCCGTCGGCTTTGTTTGCGTAAAGCTTGGCATTGTTGGAAACGACCTTTGTTGCGGCGATGGTCTCGAAGGAAGTGATTTCGGTGCGGCGCGGGAACTTGTCCTCTCCGCCGAACTTCTTCATTATACCTTTATAATAATCTATGGTATACCTCACAAGATTGTTCAGATTGTTCTGAACATCCCTCATCTCCTTCTCTATGCCCAGAATCTTCTCCTCGTTGGCCTTGAGGTCGAACTTGGAGATCTTTCGCACAGGCTTTTCAACCAGCATGTTGATGTCGTCCATCACGATAGGCCTGCGGAGTATGTTCTGGAATTCCTTCATCCTCGCGAAGGTCTCCTCCAGCTGGGCCTCCCAGCTCTTGGCCTCGTTTTCCAGGACCTTGTATATCTTGTTCTCGAAGTATATGCGCTCCAGGCTGCTGTAGTGCCATGCTGTTGCAAGCTCGTCCAGACGTATCTCCAGCTCCTGCTTCAGCAGTTCCATCGTGTGGTTGGTGTTGTAGCGCAGGATGTCGTCCGTGCCCCAGAACTCCGGATGGTTGTCCACAATCACGCAGGCGTTGGGGCTGATGTTCACCTCGCAGTCCGTGAAGGCGTAAAGCGCGTCTATGGTCTTGTCCGGGCTAACGTCATTCGGAAGATGCACAAGGATGTTGGCCTGGGCCGATGTTAGATCGTCTATCTTCTTGATCTTTATCTTGCCCTGGTCCTTCGCCTTCATTATGCTGTCTTTGATGCCCTCTGTGGTCTTGCCGTAAGGGATCTCCGTGATGGCGATGGTGTTCTTGTCTATCTTCTCTATCTTGGCGCGCACCTTTATGGAACCGCCTCGTTTCCCGTTATTGTATCGGCTGCAATCCGCGAAACCTCCGGTAGGGAAGTCCGGGTAGAGGGTGAACTCCTCATTCTTCAGTATTGCTATGGAAGCCTGGATGAGTTCGTTGAAGTTATGCGGAAGAATCTTGCAGGCAAGACCCACGGCAATACCCTCCGTGCCCTGTGCAAGAAGTAGAGGGAATTTCACCGGAAGGGCAACCGGCTCATCGGCCTTGCCGTCATAGGATCTCATCCATCGGGTGGTCTTCTTGTTGAACATCACCTCATTGGCAAACTTGCTTAGGCGGCACTCTATGTATCGGGCAGCTGCGGCTCCGTCACCGGTGATGACGTTACCCCAGTTTCCCTGGGTGTCTATAAGCAGGTTTTTCTGGCCCAAGGTAACCAGTGCGCCGTAAATTGACGAATCGCCGTGCGGATGGTAGGCCATCACCTGTCCCACAACCTTGGCCGCCTTTGTGAGGGAACCGTCTCCGTGCACGTTCATTGCATGGAGCACACGCCTCTGCACAGGCTTCAGACCGTCCTCGATGTGAGGAACGGCCCTGTCCAGGATCACGTAAGAGGAATAGTCAAGGAACCAGTCCTTGAACATTCCGGACAGTTTGTATTCGTTGCCGTCTTTCAGTTCTTCTTCCATATAAGTTTACAGTCCCTGTTCGGGTAATTAAAATTCGTAACCGAACCTTTTCAGTTCCTTCTTGTTCTCCCTCCAGTCCGGGTCCACCTTCACATAGGTTGTGAGGAATACCTTTTTCTGGAAGAAGTCCTCCATCTCCAGGCGGGCTTCGGTGCCCACCTTCTTCAGTGCCGATCCTCCCTTGCCTATGATGATGCCCTTCTGACTGTCGCGCATCACATAGATTACGGCGCGTATGTCATAGCGTTCGGCCCCTTCCTTGAGCTCCTCTATCTCCACCTGTACGCTGTAGGGCACCTCGTCGCTGTAGTTCAGGAAAATCTTCTCCCTTAGAATCTCGCTTGCAAAGAAGCGCAGGTTCTGCACGGTGAACACGTCCTTGTCGTACCAGGCCGGCGCAACGGGAAGGTTCTCCACTATGGTTTCGTATATGTTCTCCAGGTTGAACTTCTCCTGGGCCGATGCCGGGAAGATTGTTGCCTTCGGCAGCTTTTCCTTCCACCAGCCCATAAGTTCCATAACCCTGTCCTGGCTGCTGATGTCTATCTTGTTCAGCACTACAATCACAGGGCACTCCAGCTTCTGCAGCTTGGAGATATACTCCTCATTCTTGTCGGCCTTCTCTATGGTGTCTGTGACGTAGAGTATGACATCGGCATCGCCGATTGCAGTGTCCACAAAATCCAGCATGTTCTGCTGCAGGCGGTAGTTGGGCTTGAGGATGCCGGGAGTGTCTGAATACACAATCTGGTAGTCCTCGCCGTTCACTATGCCCATTATGCGGTGGCGGGTGGTCTGGGCCTTGGCGGTTACTATGCTAAGCTTTTCGCCTACCAGGGCGTTCATAAGCGTGCTTTTGCCCACGTTCGGGTTGCCTATGATGTTTACGAAACCTGCTCTGTGCTGTTTTGCCATTTCTTTCGCTTGCTATGGTTAAGGCCTAGTTGAAGGCGCCCATCTTAAGGATGTTCACCTCGCCCTCGCTAAGGTAGCGCCACTGTCCGCGCTTGATGCCCTTCTTTGTGAGGCCTGCGAAATATACGCGGTCCAGCGCCTTCACCTGATAACCCAGGCTTTCGAAAATGCGGCGCACGATGCGGTTCTTGCCGCTGTGAATCTCTATGCCCACCTTGCGATGGTCTTCCGCGTCAACATAGTTCAGCTCGTCGGCAGCGATGGGGCCGTCCTCCAGCATGATGCCTGAAAGGATTTTCTCGAAGTCCTCTTTGCCAAGGACCTTGTCCAGGGTTGCCTCGTAGATTTTCTTCTTGTTGAATGAAGGATGGGTGAGACGCTCCGACATTTCACCGTCATTGGTGAACATCAGCACGCCTGTGGTATTCTTGTCCAGACGGCCCACAGGGAAAACACGTGTAGGGCATTTTGTAAGCAGGTCCATCACGGTCTGCTCTGCATGCGGGTCCGATGTTGTGGTGACGAAGCCCTTAGGCTTGTTCATAACGATATAGACCTTGTCTTCTCCGCGGAGTTTCTGGTCTCCGAAAAGTACTGTGTCCTTGCGTACGTCCACCTTTGTGCCCAGTTCTGTAACCACAACACCATTTACGGTAACCACGCCGGCCTGGATAAGACGGTCTGCCTCCCTGCGGCTGCATACGCCGGAATTTGCAATGAATTTGTTCAGACGAACCTCGGTTGCGGGCTGGTCCTGAATCTTGCGTGCAGGTTTCGCGCTTGCGAATGGTTTGCGGCCGAAGCTCTTGCGCTCTGCGCCGAAGCTGCGCTCACCGTTGAAACTGCGCTCGCCGCGGTTCTCACCGAAATTTCTGCGCTCACCGTTGAAGCTGCGCTCTGTGCGTTTCTCGCCGAAGCTGCGTTTTTCGCCGAATGATCGGCCTTCGCTGCGCTCTGTGGAGAACGGACGGCGGCTTTCACCGAAATTCTTGCGCTCGCTGCGATTCTCACCGAAACCCCTGCGCTCACCATTAAAGCTGCGCTCTGGGCGGCTCTCGCCGAAATTGCGCTTCTCTCCGAATGAACGATTCTCGCCGAAGCTTCTTCTCTCTCCACGACCCTCGCCAAAGCTACGGCCTTCCTTTGATGGCTTGCCAGCGTACTCCCTACGTGGGCGTGCCTCTTTGTCGTAATCTCTACGACCTTTTTTACTGATTTCCATTATTGTAATTTAAAGATGTATGTAATTGTTCCCTGCTGTTGCTCTCTGGCTTCAGGGTCAGGGTTGAATTTAGCTTTTAGTGCAGCCTGACGCGCTGCGTTCCACAATGTCTTGTCTGTTACCGTAGTTCCCTGGTAACCCGGGATTGCCTTGATTACGGTTCCAAGCTGGTCCACCCAGATCTCCACCACAACCGTGCCTTCGTTCTGCACGCCATAGCTTGGCCTTGGCGGAATTCCCACCGATGTTCTGCCCTTGACCCTTGCCGTAGGGCTGCCTTCCACCTTCGCGCGGTCTGCATTGCCCTCCGCGTGTCCGGCCTTCAGCTTGTCCGATATGTCTTTTGCGGTCTGTGCGGCCAGAGTGTCCTTATCGCTGTTCTTTGCCGAATGGAACAGGGCTCTCTTGTCTATCTCCTCCTCCCTTGGCGGCTCCGGAACCTCCACATCGCCCTTCGGGCCTATTGTTGCAGCATCGGCCAGATTCTGCTTGCTGCCCTTGTGCTGGGCTTCGCTTTTCTGCACCAGTTCCACCTTGTTGGTGTTGTTGGCGTTCTCTGCCTGCGGTTCCCTTCCGCTTTTCCTTATCTTGATTTTCGGGGCGTCCATTTCCTCGAAATCAATGATCATGCTTTTCTCCTCCGGTGGGGGATAGATGTATTTGAGGCCGCTGAAACTGCAGAAGAGCACAATGCACAGGTTCACACCCACGCTTAGCGCTATGCCGAAAATGCCGGAATTGAACTTCTGGCGGTACTGCTCTTCTATGTAGCTCTTGTTTCTCACTTTCTTTTCCGTTATGCGGGCCTATTCCGGTGAAGTGGCCATGATTACCTTGTAGTGGTTGCGTTTTGCGATGTTCATCACTGCGACAACCTCCTTCACAGGCACGGTCTCATCGGCAAAGATGCTGAATGTAGGGTCTTCCTCGTTCTGCAGCAGCTCTATAAGCTGGTCCTCAACCTCGTTATACTCTATGGCTTCCGGATTGCCGTTCACGTGCAGCGAATATGTGCCGTTCTGCCAATCCTTAATGCTTACGCTTACCGTGGCCTTGGCCGATACCTGGCCTGTGCTCTTGGGAAGAAGAAGCTTCAGCGCGTTGGGGTTGATGAGGGTGCTGGTGATCAGGAAGAAAATGAGCAGCAGGAACACCAAGTCTGTCATGGACTGCATTGATGCCTGTGCCTCTGCCTTGATATTTCTCTTGATAGCCATTTTCTCTTATTCCTTATTTTTTGGCATTGCCTCCAGAATGTCCAGCATGTCTGCTGTTGCAGAGTCCATGCTTGCGGTGAGCGAGTTCATGCGGCCCACCAGGAAGTTGTATGCGAAATATGCGATGATACCCACGATAAGACCGCCTACAGTTGTGATCATGGCCTCGTAGATACCGCCGCTAAGCAGGGAGATGTCCACGTTGTTGCCGCTGTTGGCCATGTTGAAGAAGGCCTTCACCATACCGGTTACGGTACCAAGGAAACCTATCATAGGGGCGCCGCCGGCAATTGTTGCAAGACCGCTGAGGCCTTTCTCCAGACGTGCAACCTCCACGTTGCCTATGTTCTCCATGGCAGCCTGGACCTCGGTTGCGCTTTTCCTGCGGTGCTCTATGCCCTTCTCCACCATGCGTGCGATAGGGGAGTCGTATTTCTGGCACAGCATCTGCGCGCCTTTGATGTTACCTTCGTTAAGCTGGTCCTGGATGTCGTTCATGAAATAGCGGTCTATTTTACCGGCCTTTGAGATCATCCAGATTTTCTTGCCGAAGATGTAGATTGCAAGTACGGACAAAGCCAGCAGTACAAGCATCAGCCATCCGCCTTTCGAGGCCATTTCCAGCAAAGAATAAGACATTACTTCCTGTTCCATATTTTCAAGTTTTAAATTATCGTTTTTTTTATTTCATAAAAAGCGTGCAAAGTTAATAAAAAATGTTGATTTTTTGCCTTACCTTTGTGCACAATTATGGAAATGATTGTTGATATATTGCGCAATACCTTTCTCATCACCGGTCTGGTGGTGACAATGATGATGATGCTGGAGTGCCTGAACATAGGCTCTCACGGCAAAATCCTTGCCAGGCTTGGCGGGAACAAACCTCTGCAGGTTGTGGTGTCGGCCCTTCTGGGAAGCATTCCTGGCTGCATCGGTGGCTTTGCATCGGTGTCCCTTTACACCCATGGACTGCTAAGTTTCGGCGCCCTGGTGGCCATGATGATTGCAAC
Source organism: Bacteroidales bacterium (assembly GCA_024401715.1). Lineage (GTDB taxonomy): Bacteria > Bacteroidota > Bacteroidia > Bacteroidales > UBA932 > Cryptobacteroides. The sequence continues at coordinate 3,592 of JAKSKO010000021.1, read as the reverse complement.
CTCGGGAGACGAGGCTTTCGTTATGCTTTCCATGATGCCGGGGAAGGCTCTTCTGATATTCGTCCTGCTGTTTGTGATAGCCGTTCTGGCCGGCTGGCTTACGGATATGTGCATTGCCCTTGCACGCAGGCACCGCAATCTTCCGCAGCCCGGGGTTCAGGCCCTTTGCGGCGGACATTATGACATCCATTCAGAGGACGAAAACCAGCATGCGGAAGAGGCGGAAAACCATCATCACAAGCATGGGAAGAAACGCAGTTTCGGCTGGAAAAGGATATGCCTTTTCGTGATGGAGACAGCCTTTGTCCTGGCCCTTGGAACAGGCCTTCTGGAACATGAGCATCATCATGGGGAAGATATTGAAGGTGAGGAAGTTGAGTGCTGCGAATGCGGGCACGTACATGATGCCGGATGCGCCCATGTACATGATGCCGGATGCGCCCATGAACATGATGCCGGGTGCGCCCTTGAACATGGTGCCGGGTGCGCCCTTGAACATGGTGCCGGGTGCCCCCATGAACACCATCATCATGAGGGGGAGCACAGCCATGGTTTCAATCTTCTGGACGAGGCCTGGATGAACGTGCTTTTCGCCATACTCAGCATAGCCGTAATCGCCGTGATTCTGCTGGCATCGGACCACTTTGTGGAAGAGCACCTTTGGGAGCATGTGGTGGTGAAACATCTGGGCTCCATATTCCGATGGACCCTTGGCGTGCTGGTTATCATGCAGCTGTTGCTGTCTTCGCTGGACATATCGGCATGGATAAGCGGTAATGTGCCTATGATGATTGTGCTTGCGGCCCTTGTGGGAATAATCCCGGAGAGCGGCCCGCACCTTCTGTTCGTCACTCTGTATTTCACCGGCGTTGTGCCCCTACCTGTCCTTCTGGCTTCGTGCATATCCCAGGACGGACACGCTTCCATACCCCTGCTTGCAGAAAGCAAGAAGGCATTCCTCTATGCCAAACTCATAAATGTGGTCCTTGCCCTGGCCGTTGGCTTTGTGCTTTACTTTTTAAGCCTTTGACCATCTCTCCCTTTCTGTCCACAAAAACGGCCTTTCTTGTGGATAGAACAGGGAATTTGATGTTTCTGTCCACAAAAATGGCCTTTTTCGTGGATACGATTTCCCCGACAATGAAGTTGTCATCAAACGTCACCATCTCCAAGCTGGTCCCGGCCGATGTAACGAGCCAGAAAGCAAAAGTCAAGCGCGAGGTCGCGAGTGGGTTCACAGCAAGCATGTTGATGCTTGCGGCCCGAGCAGCAGGGCTTTAGCCCGCCGGATGCCACTCCACAGAGCTCGCCGCAGCGCTTGACTTTAACCGCCGGAGACCGTTTCTTTCGGCGGTGGTGCTTTCGATAAATGTTCCACCTCCTGACCAGGCTTGAGAAAATGGTTGACAGTTGTAAAAACAGATGAGAAGTCTTACGTTGTTGAGAAATCCATCTTTCTAGTGTAAATCCTTGTGCTTCGCAGAAATACTATATGCGTCAAATCCGAACAGACAATCCTGATTGACTACATTAACTTTATAATCCACACGTAAACTTTCTGCGCTGATAATGTATATGGTAATTGTATCAGCTTCATATTCATCTGTAGTCATTATGTAGCGAAAGGATTTACTATTTTCAATCTTCTTCAGTAAAGGAATGGGGCCAGCAATAACGGCATCTTCACCAAGTACATGCCCTAAACTCATATCACCATGTTCCCCTGGTGACCAGAAATATTTCTTGACAACTGATTCTCGTTCAGTCAACATATTGGGAGTATCATCAACCCAGGTAAAGATGTCTTCATTCGAGTTATTCTGAATATTGATTTCAACATGCTCCTTTTCATCAATAAGCTGTAAGTCTTCCACAACTGAAACATTGTTGACTTTTGATACGAAACATATAAATACAGTTAAAAAAGATGCTCTCATACTTTTCCATCCAGGTCCACAAATATAACAGGATTATTGTTACAAAACGCATACGGGGACAGATAATAGTACTTTTCTGCCATCGGGTTCGGTGAATTCCACCTCGCATTCTCCGGATTGTACAGCTTGCAGCGATGCATTGCGCCCGCTGAAGGCGGTGGTGCTTCCGATAAATTTAGTCCCCGATGACGCTATACAAAAAAATGACCTGAGATTGTTCTCAGGTCAAATTTTAGTTACAGACAAATGTCATACGGAAAACACCTAACGCCGACATTACCATCCCAGTCGGAACGTCTTTCACCCTTCCCACCACCTGTCCAAATTTAAACGTCTAAAGTAGGGAAAATTAGTCCGAAACGATGCGAATTTCTGAAAGTATATTATCTGAGAAATGGAACTCCCAGTGTTGCCCGTCTACAATACTATCAACAATTACTACTGATACCTTTTTCAGATGATCTTTATACTTATCTGCTAAACAAACTGAATAAGAAAATTCTTCCTTGGTCATCCCAACTCTGATACCGTAATCTAAAACTACATTCTCGTCTTTTATATAGCCGCTTCCAATTGCGCATTCATTTGACAAAGGATTAGTGCAAATGTATGCATCAAACATACAGCGATCATTATAAAAAGTATAAATGGTTCCCCAGTATTCCTGTCTTGATTTTTCCTTTAATTTGAATCGAGACCGAACATCATCAATCGATGACGCAGTTTCTAGCCACGGAGCCCAAAAAAACCAATTCCCATTTAGGAACTTTATGCTGTTGTCACTTATCTCTGTATACTTATCGTCTTCAACATCACCAAGATAGCGATTTGAGAAATGACTTCTTTCAGAGTTATCACAGTTTGGGAAATGAAAACATATCATGGCCAAAGCCAGAAAACTATTTAATTTGAACATATTTTGGAAGAGTTAGTATTATCGAATTATAGGCAAATATAACAGGATTATTGTTACAATAGGCATATGGGATGATAGAAAAGTACTTGTTTGCGAGGGGATCGGCGGATGTGAAACGGCAAAGTCCTGGATCATATTGTCTTGCAGCAAAGTCATACATGCCGTTCTCGGAGTAATACTCCTTGCCGCTGAACTTGAAAGGAATGTCTGCCGGAGACGTACTCGTATTGAACTGCTTGCCGAAAGGATAGTAGTTGTTCTGCTGCAGGACTTCTCCCGATGCTGTGGCCACAACACAGTTATTGCCCAAGTGATCATTGATGTGAAAGCGAAGTCCGGGTCATTGCTTCGCCGATATTTCAACTTTCTGTCCACAAAAATGGCCTTTCTTGTGGATGGAACGGGTAATTTCAAGCTTCTATCCACAAAAATGGCCTTTCTTGTGGATACGATTTTCAACAATCGCGAATGGGCCGTGTACAGCCCGCCTTTTTCACCTGGGAGGTGGGTTATTCGGCCATGACTTCCTCTACGCCTTTGATGGAGGAGATTTTGCGGATTATCTCCAGGAGCTCGTTGTAGGCGTGGATACCGAATTCTATGTGGCAGTTCACAATCCAGTCTTTGGTGGTGGTTTCCAGGGAGGTCATGCTTAGGTGATGGCCCGATATGCAGGCGATGATGTCGCTAAGCAGCCCCGGACGGTCTATTGCAACAATCTGCAGACTGGTGGTGCAAA
>JAKSKO010000020.1 GCA_024401715.1 Bacteroidales bacterium | reverse complement strand
AGTTTATGCCAAGAAGTGTAAATCATGTAGCCTCAAGGGCTCGCCGCAAAAAGATTCTTAAGAGAACCCGCGGTAACTTCCTCGCCAGAAGGAATGTTTGGACAGTGGCTAAGAACACCTATGAGAAAGGTTTGACTTATGCCTACCGTGATCGTAAAACCAAAAAGCGCAACTTCCGTGCTCTTTGGATTCAGAGAATTAACGCAGCTGTACGTCAGTACGGTATGACTTATTCTCAGTTTATGGGTGCTGTTGCAAAGAATAACATCGGCCTCAGCCGTAAAGTTCTTGCAGACCTCGCTATGAATAACCCTGCTGCTTTCGAAGCTGTTGTAAAATCAGTTAAGAAATAGCTTGTAGATAGATGAACCTGAAGGAGTTATACCATAACCGCTGGGCGAGATTCAGTTTTTGGGGCTTGCTTTATGTTATTTGGGTAATCTGGCTGGGAAATTATTGGTGGATTCTTGGTTTGGGCGTCGTTTTCGACCTCAACGTCACAAAGAAAGTCAACTGGACATTCTGGAATCCGCGGGACAAGGCAAAAAGAAATGCTTTCACCGAATGGGTTGATGCTATTATCTTCGCGCTTATCGTTGTAACCTTTATCAATACTTTCTTCTTCCAGGCATTCAAGATTCCTTCATCTTCGATGGAAAGTTCTTTGATGACGGGAGACCACTTGTTCGTGAGCAAGTTGTCTTATGGTCCAAGGATTCCACAGACTCCTCTGACCATACCGTTCACCCACAATGTCATTGGAAGCAAGGAGAGCTACAGCACTCTTATCCAGAATGACTACAGGCGTTTGAAAGGCTTCGGCAAGGTAAAACGCAGTGATATAGTGGTGTTCGGTTTCCCTAATGGTGATTCTGTTCTTGTTCAGGCGCCCGGCAGCGACTATTACATGGTTAGCCGAGTGATGGGCAGGGATGCCGCCATAGCCCAGTACGGTCCTGTGAAGGCCCGTCCGATGGACAAGGTGGACCATTATGTGAAAAGATGCGTTGCTGTTGCGGGTGATACCCTGAAGATTGAAAATGGAGTGTTGTATGTGAACGGTATGCCGGCTCCTGTATACAAAGGCCAGCAGACTTCATATACGGTGGTCACAAGCACTGTCACTTATCCGGAGTTGAGCATGACTGCGGAACGTGCAGAAAGTCTGGCCAACCAGTCCAACGTTGTTTCGGTAGAAGCCAATGTGGATGAATATCCGGCCGATTACCCGGACTCTTACCTTACCATCTTCCCTTTTTCGGAGGATTACAGGTGGACAAGGGACAATTACGGGCCGATATGGATTCCATCGGCGGGAAGCACTGTTACGCTGAATCCGGAGAATCTTCCCCTGTACGAAAGGATAATTTCAAAGTACGAGGGACATGATCTGAAGGTGGAAGACGGCGCAATACTGATTGACGGACAAATGGCGCAGAGCTATACTTTCGCACAGGACTATTACTTCATGATGGGCGACAACAGACACAATTCGCTGGACTCCCGCTACTGGGGTTTTGTTCCGGAGGATCACATTGTTGGAAAGCCTTCAATTGTGTGGCTGTCTACAGACGAAACAAAGAAATTTCCAAACAACATTAGATGGAAGAGATTCCTGAAGGTTAATTTTAATAAGTAAAAATTTAAAAAGGTATTATATTATGGCAAAGGTTTGTCAAGTAACAGGAAGGAAGAGAATGGTGGGCAACAATGTCTCACACTCTAAACTGCGTACAAAACGCACCTTCGAAATCAACCTCAAGACCAAGAAATTCTGGTCTGAGGAGGAGAACAGATTCATCACCCTCCGCGTTTCTGCAAAGGGTATGAGAACTATCCAGAAGAACGGTCTTGCAGCTACACTGCGCGAGGCTCAGAAAAAAGGTCTTATTAACATTTATTAATTTGTGAGTTATGGCAAAGAAAGGTAAAGACGCAAGAGTACAGGTTATCCTGGAGAGCATCGAGCAGAACGACAAAGGCGTTTCTGTAGTATCTCGTTACGTAACCACAAAGAACAAAAAGAACACACCTGAGCGCATCGAGCGTAAGAAATATCACGCTGGTGTAGGCCGTGTAACCGTTCACAAAGAGATTAAATAATTTTAGGAGAGAATAAACTATGGCAAAGAAAGCAGTCGCAACCTTCAACGCCAAGTCTGGCGAGAAGAAGATGATGAAATGCATCAAAATGGAGAAATCTCCTAAAACAGGTGCTTACGTTTTCAAAGAGGAACTCGTAGAGGCAGAGAAAGCTGCTGAGTACTTCAAGAAGAAATAACCTAAAAGGCGCAGGGATGACCTGTGCCTTTTTAAAAACTTATATATTATGGCAAACAAATACGCAGGTACACAGACAGAGAAAAATCTGTTGGAGGCGTTCGCTGGCGAGAGCCAGGCTCGCAACAAATACACCTATTTCGCGTCTAAGGCTAAAAAAGAGGGTTACGAGCAGATTGCAGCCCTTTTCCTAGAGACTGCCGACAACGAGAAGGAGCATGCAAAACTCTGGTTCAAGGAGCTTGAGGGCATTGGCACCACAGCCCAGAACCTTGCAGAGGCTGCTGCCGGTGAGAATTACGAGTGGACCGACATGTACGAGGGTTTTGCAAAGACAGCAGAGGCCGAGGGCTTCGTGGAGCTTGCTGCAAGGTTCCGTGCAGTTGCCGCTATCGAGAAACGTCACGAGGAGCGCTACCGTGCCCTTCTTAACAACGTGGAGACAGCACAGGTGTTTGCAAAATCAGAGGTTAAGGTATGGGAGTGCCGCAACTGCGGTCACATCTGCGTTGGTACAAACGCACCTGAGCTTTGCCCTGTATGTGCACATCCGAAAGCATACTTTGAGATTCACAAGACCAATTTCTAGAATCCGCTTTTGCTTTCAGTGGAAAGGCAGCCGCAAAACGGTTGCCTTTTTTGCATTTCCCTTAACGTACTATTCGTTAGAATTTCGTATATTTGTGAGAATATGTACAACGAAGAACTACAGAAAACAAAAAGGGGCTTTTTCGACAGAATCACCCGTGCCATCGGCGGCAAGAGTACTGTAAGCGATGAGGTCCTGGACAATATAGAGGAGGCTCTGGTGGCTTCCGATATGGGCGTTGATACTACGTTGAAGATTGTTGACGCGCTGCAGGACAGGGTGGAGAAGGACAAGTACATGAACTTCGAGGAACTCATGTACATGCTGCGTGACGAGATTGCCTCCCTTATGGATGTAGACGCCGATGCGAAGCCAGCCTTCGATTTCAGCAAGAAACCTTATGTGATGATGGTTGTGGGCGTTAACGGCGTCGGTAAGACAACCACCATAGGCAAGCTTGCCGCAATGCTTCAGAAGCAGGGCAAGAAGGTGATTGTGGGCGCGGCGGACACTTTCCGTGCTGCGGCTGTGGACCAGCTCACCGTCTGGGCCGAAAGGGCCGGTGTGGATATAGTGAAGCAGCAGATGGGCTCCGATCCCGCTTCGGTTGCCTATGACAGCGTGGCATCGGCCGTTGCAAAGAATGCCGATGTCGTAATCATAGACACTGCGGGCCGCCTTCACAACCGCATAGACCTTATGAACGAGCTCACCAAGATACGCAACGTGATGCGCAAGGTGGTGCCCGATGCTCCTCATGAGGTTCTGCTTGTGCTGGATGCAAGCACGGGCCAGAATGCGTATCAGCAGGCAAAGCAGTTTGCCGCAGCCACAGACATTACTGCAATGGCCCTGACGAAGCTTGACGGCAGTGCGCGCGGCGGAGTTGTGGTGGGAATTGTGGACCAGATGAAGGTTCCGGTGAAGTTTGTGGGTGTAGGAGAAGGTGTGGAAGACCTTAAGATATTTGACAAAAAGGAATTTGTAAACTCGTTGTTTGACGAGAGTGATATAAAATAGCTATGACAATAAGTTATTCTTGGTTAAAAGATTATCTGGAGTGTGACCTTACTGCACAGCAGATTGCTGATGCCCTCACCTCCATCGGTTTGGAAGTTGATGCCGTGGAAAGCACAGAGCAGATTCCCGGCGGTCTTAAAGGTGTAATCACCGCGAAGGTGGTGGAGTGCTGGGATCATCCGGATTCGGATCACCTGCATGTTACAAAGGTGGATATGGGCGATTGCCCTGAGAAAGAGGCCTGCAAGGACTATCTGGACGAGAACGGTTATATCCAGATAGTGTGCGGCGCTCCAAACTGTGCTGCGGGCGAAACAGTTCTGCTTGCAACAATAGGCACCGTACTGCCAGGAGATTTCAAGATCAAGAAAGGCAAGATACGCGGTGTGGAGAGCCTGGGCATGCTTTGCGCGGAGGACGAGCTTGGCATAGGTGCAAGCCATGACGGTATCATGCTGCTTCCGAAAGATGTGAAGGCAGGCATTCCTGCAAAGGAGTACCTGAACCTCCAGGAGCAGACTGTCATAGAGATAGGCCTTACCGCAAACCGTGTGGACGGTGCTTCACACATAGGCGTTGCGCGTGACCTTTATGCATATCTGAAACTGAACAATATCCCTTGCCGCCTGAATATGCCTGGGGTGGAGGAAGATCTGGTTTTCGGCCCGGATGATGCGCAGCAGGTGAGTATCGAGGTGCCTGCAGCCGAGGGTGCTCCACGCTATAGCGGTTACACCATCGCCGGCGTGAAGGTGGGCCCTTCTCCGGAGTGGCTTGCATCCAAACTCCAGAGCATAGGCCTTCGTCCTATCAATAACGTTGTGGATATCACCAACTTCGTGCTTATGGAAGTGGGACAGCCTCTGCATGCCTTTGACGCCGCAAAGATTGAGGGCGGAAAGGTTGTTGTACGCTGGGCACAGCAGGACGAGGAGATTGTAACCCTTGACGGTGTTTCCCGCAAGCTTGACGCCAGGGATCTTGTGATAGCGAATGCAAGCAAGCCTATGTGTATTGCCGGTGTGTTCGGCGGTGAGGACAGTGGCACAACAGAGGCTACACAGACAGTGTTCCTGGAGAGCGCATATTTCAATCCGGTTTCAATACGCAAGACCAGCAAGCGTCACACCCTGAAAACCGATGCCTCTTTCCGTTACGAGCGCGGCTGTGACCCTCTTGTTACCGAGTGGGCGGCAAAACGTGCTGCAGGCCTTATCTGCAAACTGGCAGGCGGCCACATCGTTGGTGAGCTTCAGAAGGTGTACAGCGCCGATATCCGGAAGAAGGAGGTGGAGCTGGATTATAACCGCATACGCAATTTCGTGGGCAAGGCAATTTCCAACGAGACAATAGAGCAGATTCTCACATATCTGCAGTATGAGTTCGCGTCAAAGAGCGACAACGGTGCTGTTGTGAAGGTCCCTTCATACATGATTGACGTTTACCGTGAGTGCGATATCGTGGAGGAGATTCTGCGTATCTACGGATACAACAACATAGAGCTTCCTTCAAGCATTCACAGCTCTGTGAATCCGTCACAGCATCCGGAGCCGGAGGCAGTGCGCAACATGATAAGCAATTTCCTTGCTTCCAACGGCTTCAACGAGATGATGAACAACTCCCTTACTAAGGGAGAGTACTACAGCAAGCTCCAGAGCTGTCCGGAGGCTGCCTGTGTGCATATCATGAACCCTCTAAGCAGTGATCTCAACGTTATGCGCCAGAGCCTTGTTCCAAGCGGCCTGGAGGTTATCGCATACAACATCAACCGTCAGTGCAACAATATGAAACTCTTCGAGTACGGCAGTGTATACCGCCTGAGGGAAGAGGGCGCCGTGCCGGACACCCTTGCGAAGATAGAAGAGCACACAGCCTTCGGCCTTTTCCTTACCGGTACTGCGGACAAGAGCTGGAACTGCACTCCTTCAAAAGGCAATTTCTTTGCCCTCAAGGGTTATGTGGAGCTTCTTTTCAAGCGCATCGGCGCGGATATGTACCAGATGGAGACTGAGGCTGCGCCATCGGATATGTATGCCGAGGGCCTTGTATACAAGCTTGCCGGCAGCGGTGAGGTTGTTTGCACCATGGGCACTGTGCTTCCGGGCTTCGCAAAACAGTTCGGCGTGAAACAGCCTGTGTTTGCGGCAGAGATTTCATGGCCTGCCTTCTTCAAGCTTGTGAAACGCAACAAGGTGAAATTCAGCGAGCTGCCTAAATTCCCAGAGGTGCGCAGAGACCTTGCCCTTCTGGTTGATGAGGGAGTTAGCTATGCCGATATGCGCAAGGCTGCCATCAAGGCGGGCAAGAAGCTTGTGAAGAGCGTTGGCCTCTTTGATGTGTACCGCGGAGACAAGATTCCTGCAGGCAAGAAGCAGTATGCAATGAGCTTCGTGCTTCAGGATATGGAAAAGACGCTCACCGATACGGATTCAGAGCGTATAATGAACAATATTCTGGGTCTGCTCCAGAAAGAATTCGGGGCACAGATACGCTAGAGGACGTGAGGCGTTTTGCTGCGCATATCATTTTGATTCTTCTTCTTGCCGGGACAGCGATGTCCTGCGGGAAGAAGACTTCCGTTATACCCCGCAGCAAAATGACACTCATCTATGCCGACATGGCAATGGCGGACGAAAGGATTTCCTCTCTGCCATGGAACGACAGGAGAGCGGCGGACACCAGCCTGGTATATGCTCCTATTTTTGAAAAATACGGCTATACGGTTGACGATTTTCTGGAGAGCGAGAAGAAGTATATCAAGGATCCCACCCGATACATAAGGATGATCAAGAGTGCCGTTCTTATGCTGGAGGAAGAGTCCAGGGAACTGAAGAAGGAGAAGGAGAAACTGGATATGCTGCATAACAGGGATCTGTACATGCAGCGTTTCCGGCCGAATGTGATATATCTGATGGATTCACTGGACCTTGGCGACAGCGTTCTTTTCGATTTCGACTTCCAACAGGGGCTTGATACCGTTTTTGCCGGTCCCGCACTTATCATTGCCGCCGATACCATAGCAGCCCAAGTGCAGCAGGACACTCTAAAGCAGGTGTTTGATGTTACGTTTTGATGAAATAGTTTTCGGACCGATAAAGTCCAGAAGGCTTGGATGGTCGTTGGGAATAAACCTTCTTCCCTCCAATGGAAAGTTGTGCAATTTCGATTGCATATACTGCGAGTGCGGTTGGAACAGGGACGGAAGGACATCGGACCCTATGCCGGGTCTGGAACAGATTTCCCTAAGTCTGGAGCTTAAGCTGAAGGAACTTTCCGATGCGGGCGCCAAAGTGGATTCTATCACCTTCGCAGGGCACGGGGAACCCACCCTTCATCCGCAGTTTGCGCAGATAATAGACAGGACCGTGGAATTGCGCAATGCCTTCTTCCCATCGGCCCGCATTTCGGTGCTTTCAAATGCCACAACACTGGATGATGCAAAGGTTCTGGAGGCCTTGAAAAAGGTGGACAATCCTATTCTTAAACTGGACGTGGCATCGGCACAGGCTGCAAAAATCATCAACAGACCCCAGCTGGAGTATGATGTGGAGAAGATTGTGGAAAGGATGATGCTTTTCGGGGGCGATTTCATAGTCCAGACCATGTTTCTTGGAGGGGCGGAAGTGGATTACAGGCGTGACGCAAAAGAACTTGAACAGTGGAAAAATGTTATAAGGCGACTGCGTCCAAGACTGGTGCAGGTATACAGCCTGGACCGTCCCGCACCGGAAGCGGGATTGGAGAAACTGGACAGAGGCTGCATGGCAGAGCTGTTGCAGGATCTTATTTCAGAGAATATTAATATAGAAATTTTTTAGATATGAATTACAAGGAGAAATACGGCTATGCTCCAGACCAGCAGGAGATAGACGGTGCATTGGAGAGAATTTCCAGAAATATTGAGAGCATCATCACGGACGAGCTTTTGAAAAAATGCTTCTCCATGATGGATCTTACTACCCTTAACACCCACGATACAGAGCAGAGTGTTGCCAGACTGGTGGATAAGGTTAATGCATTCAAGGAGGCTTATCCCGCATATCCTCTGCCGGCGTCAATTTGTGTGTATTCAAATTTCGCTTCAGTGGTTGCAGGACGTAAAAACGATGCTGATGTGCATACCACCGTGGTGTCTGCCTGCTTCCCAAGCAGCCAGAGTTTCCTTGAGGTGAAGCTTCTTGAAGTGAAGATGGCTGTTGAAGCCGGGGCTGATGAGGTGGATATTGTTCTGTCCCACAGCCATTTCGCTGCCGGGGACTATGATGCTGCCGTAGCAGAGATTGCTGCCGTGAGGAAAACCATAGACCAGGCTGCTGCCGGACGTCATGTGTGCCTTAAGGTTATCCTGGAGACAGGCATCATGAAAACTGCGCAGGAAGTTGCGGATGCTTCTTTCCTTGCAATGGAGGCCGGCGCGGATTTCATCAAGACAAGTACCGGCAAGGTGAGCGTGAATGCAACTCCGCAGGCGGCATATGTGATGTGTCAGTGCATCAAGGCTTTCTGCGAGAAGACAGGCAGGAAGATAGGCTTCAAACCTGCAGGTGGAATGTCCACTGCGCAGGATGCCGCATGCTACTATACAATAGTTTCAACTGTTCTGGGCCGTGAGTGGCTGGACAAGAGTCTGCTGCGTTTCGGTGTAAGCAGGATGGCAAATAATCTGCTTTCCGCCCTGGAGCAGAAGACTGTAAGCTTTTTCTAGTTTCCGCGCGTCAGGGCGGTCTTTTCCGCTTTGGACGCTGCCATGAAAGGCGCCGATTAAGGTCTATGCAGGCCTTAAGCGGCGCTTTTTTTCGTGTTATGTGAATTGAAACGGATAATTGCCTTAAGATGCTGAAATATAGCATCTTACAAGGATTCGTGTTTTCGGTTTTGCGCGAAAGTATTTCAAAATTGGGCAAAAAAACGGCCTCTGGCGCATCTGAGAGCGGGTTTATGCAAATTAAACGTGTAATTTTTCTACACGGATAAGTTGGGATAGCTTTGCAGAAAAAATTTAAAGGCCTATGAAAAGTGAATCATTCTTATTTGCGTCTTGCCTGATTTTCGGCCTGTGTTCATGCCAGAAAAACGGCTTTGAGACGGAACGTTTCCAGGGTGATGACCAAAGCGGTCATGAAGCAATTGTGCTGGGGCGTCAGCTGGACAACCCCTATTCCGTGGAAAATGTGAAAAGTGCTGTAGCCTCCCTTTATTCCACGAAGGCAGCATCGCAGATCCAGTGTACAGACAAATATGTGCGTTTTCTTCCCAAGGACAAGGAAGAACTGGATATGCTGAAATCTTGCGGCGTGCATCTTCTGGACCATCCCATGGATTTTGAGATTTTGCGGGACGGAGACTATTATCACGACCCGGAGATAGACAGCGAGCAAATCACCTGGCAGTATGCCGTGGTGCCGAAGGATTTTTCTTTCCCGCAGGGCATAGAGTGCCAGCAGCTGCAGGATTGCTTCCTGGCGGAGAACAGCAACACCAAGGCCCTGGGAGATGTGGACTGGGATGCCGTGGAAGCCGAAGCTTTCCGTATAAGCGGAAATGAAAACCTCTTGGATCTTTCGTCATCCACAAAGGCATCCGGCGGTGTGCAGCCCAGCGGAAGAATTACTATTATAGATGATGATTATAACGGAGGACAGCCGCTTGGCGTGTCCGGGGTACGTGTGGAATGCAACGTGTTTGTGAAATTCGCCCGAGCCTATACAGACAGGGATGGATATTATACCCTACCTAAATCGTTCACCTCCAAACCAAGGTATAGGCTCGTTTTTCTCAATGAGAAAGGTTTTTCCATAGGACTGAACACCATTCTTTACAGGGCTTCGGTTTCCGGCCTGGGGAAAGGGGAGAACAGGGGAATCTCCGTTACAATAAACAAGGATTCGGACCGTAAGCTGTTCCGCCGCAGCGTCGTGAACAATGCCGTCTATGACTATTATCTGCGCTGTGCCCAGGACGATCTGAATATGACACCACCTCCCGATGATGTGTCAATCTGGATTTTTGACGGCCTGAATGTCTCAAGCACGGTGATGCTGCACCATGGCACGGTCCTGGACCTTTCGATGGCCAATATCTATTACCAGATTGCCGCCTTTGTGATTAAACTGCTGGGCCCGGACATCACTCTGGGAACCATGGATTGCAAGGATTACCAATCCATTTACAGCACTGCGGTGCACGAGATGGCTCATGCCAGCCATTTCAGCAAGGTGGGGGCGAAATACTGGGATTCCATGATATACTATATAATCAAGAATGCCATATCGGGCAAAGATGCATACGGGGATGAAAGCCAGGAGAACTCCGGTATATGTGCGGTAGGGGAGATGTGGGCCTATTATTTGGAAAACCGTCTCTATTGTGACAGATATGCCGCGGAGAATACGGGGATAGGAAGCGGATACTGGTTTCATCCGCAGATATTCACAGCCTTGGACACAAGGGGTTTCGAGCCGGGCGATATCCTGAATGCGTACGATTCCACTGTGAAGGATGTAGGCGGTCTCAAGGAGAAATTGGTGGATCTTTTCCCTAACAAGAAGACCATAATCAACCAGATTTTCAACAGATATGAATAAGATAGGATTTTCCCTGGTTTCCGCCCTTCTTTTATTGTGTCAGCTTTCTTCCGCACAGAAACTGCAGGTTGGGACGAATGTGGGGGACTGGTTATGCTTCGGCACGGTGAATGCCCATGTGGATTTTGCCATCTCCAGACATTGGACCCTTGGTGCATCGGCCAAATACAATCCCTTTTCATTCAAAAAGGACGGAGGGGCATCGCAGATGCAGCTGAGGCAGAGGAGTGTTGCCATTGACGGCCGATGGTGGCCATGGTATGTGTATAGCGGGTGGTGGCTGGATATGAAGATAAGGGTTCAGGAATATAATATGGGCGGAATCATAAGCCCAAGCACTGAAGAAGGCCTGCGTTATGGCGGGGGAGTGGGAGCCGGATATTCCTATATGATTACCCCTCATCTCAACCTGGATATGGGCCTGGGAGTGTGGGGCGGCGCCAAGACATACACCGTTTATTCCTGCCCAAAATGCGGAGACCGTCTGGACAGGGGAGTGAAGGCTTTCGTGATGCCAAGTGATGTGATATTGTCTCTTAGTTATGTGTTCTGAAGCAAAACATATTTCCCGCTGCGTTTTTTTTGCGGCAGTTCTTTCGGCAAGCCTGTATTCGTGCAGCATAATTGAAGTGAGGGATGGATGCCCGTGCAATGTGTTTGTGGACCTGAGTTCACAAAGCGTGGCTGCAAACGATTCTGTCTGCGTTAATGTGAACGGGGTAGCAGTAAGGGATTACAATATGACGGTGGTACCTTTCCAGAACTATCCCGAAGGCGTTTCCCTGCCGATAAAGGACAGACAGATGGCGGCGGTGTCCGTTTTCCCGGCCGAACTTGGGAAATATAACTCGCAGGGCTCGTTTTACGTTACATCCGGCATGGATTTCCCTCCGCTGTACGCCCATTTCAGCCTGTGTGAGACCAATGAAACCCAAGCCTTTGTGAAGGCGGAGATGCATAAGCATTACTGCCGGGTAAGCATACATTTCGTGAGCAGTGACCTAAGCCGTTATGCCCTGGCTGTGAAATCTACCTATTGCGGCTATAATGCGGACGGCAGCCTGGTGGAAGGGGGATTCCATTACCGCCTTAGGCTGGATGCCAACGGGGACACCGCTTTCAACCTTCCGCGGCAGGGAGATGCGTCGCTGATGATGGAGATTACCGGAGGAGTGGCGGGGCGCAGGGAATTTGCCCTGGGGTCCCTTCTGAAACAGCATGGCTATGACTGGACGGCCGAGGACCTGGAGGATGTGAGCCTCACCCTGGATTTTGCAGCGTCAAAGCTGGTTGTAAGCAGCGTAAGCTGGGAGACCCCCATTGTTCTGGATATAACTGTGTAGACTATGAAAGCATGGATTCAATCCATATCTTCAGTCCTATGCATACAAGTATCACTCCACCAAGAAGTTCGGCCGGAAAGTTGAACTTCTTGCCTGCGTATACGCCAATCATGCTGGCCGAGAAGGAGAAAATGAAACTGCATATGCCTATGACCAGAACTGCAAACCACAGTATATCCTGCTGACCTATGAAAAGAAGGCCGGTGGCGAGGGCGTCTATGCTGGTTGCCACAGACAGCATAAGCAGGGTGATTATGCCATAGTCCGCGCTGCTTTGGCTGTCCTGGTCTTCATCTTCGTGGAAATGCTCCCAAATCATTTTGCCTCCTATATAACCAAGAAGGGCAAGGGCAATCCAGCCGGCAATCCTTGAGATGAAAGCCGCGAAATGCACTCCGGCATAATAGCCTATCAGAGGCATTCCTGCCTGGAACAGACCGAACAGCAGCGCCATAAGCAGAACTTTGCTCCAGTACATCCTGCCGGCGGCAATGCCCTTGCTGAGGCTTACCGCAAAGCAGTCCATGGCCAGGCCTATCCCCAGAAATATGATTTCCAATGTACCCATATTATGGTGCAAAATTAGAAAAAAAATGGTAATTTCGTACTCTAAATCCTATTGCAGATGAAATCATACGTTTTCCCCGGTCAGGGTGCCCAATTTGCCGGTATGGGCAAAGATTTATATGAAACCAGCGAACTGGCTGCAGGCCTGTTCCGGAAGGCGGACAGCATATTGGGCTTCAGTATCACCAAGGTGATGTTCGAAGGCAGCGATGAGGATTTGAAAAAAACCGAATACACACAGCCGGCGGTTTTCCTGCATTCCGTAATCAGTGCCCTCAGCCTGGGAGAAGATTTCAAACCGGATATGGTTGCAGGTCATTCTCTGGGAGAATTTTCGGCCCTGGTGGCATGTGGGGCGCTCTCTTTCGAGGATGGTCTGAAGCTTGTGTGCGCAAGGGCGAAGGCCATGCAGAAATGTTGTGACAGTGTTCCCGGCACCATGGCAGCTGTTGTGGGCCTTAAGGACGAGATTGTGCGTGATGTGTGCAGCCAGTGTGACGGCATCGTTGTTGCCGCCAACTTCAACTGTCCGGGCCAGGTGGTAATCTCCGGTGAAAAATCGGCCGTTGAGGCTGCATGCGTGAAGATGAAGGAGGCCGGCGCAAGACGTGCATTGGTTCTTGCCGTAAACGGAGCCTTCCATTCTCCTTTGATGGAACCAGCAAGGGAAGAGTTGGCCGTAGCCATCAATAATGCGGAATTCCATGTCCCGGTTTGTCCTGTATACCAGAATACGGATGCCAGGCCGCATACGGATCCGCGTGAGATAAAGGAAAATCTGCTGCTGCAGCTTACTTCCTCCGTACGGTGGACGGATTCCGTTCGCAACATGATTGCGGATGGCGCCACAGAATTTGTTGAATGCGGCCCGGGGCAGGTGCTTACGGGGCTTATCGCAAAAATACGATAGGGGATGACCAGACTGAAGAAACTTCTGATATGGATTCCCGTATCGGTCCTGGGCTTTTTCCTGGGACTGCTTGTGCTCATCAGTGTGACATCGGAGATACTGCTGTCTCCGCAGGTGAGCGAGAGGGTGGTGAAAAAATATGTGCCGGAATATTTCGACGGTACATTTTCCCTAAGCAGGGCTTCCATTTCCGTATTCCGTCATTTCCCGAAACTTACGGTGGACATAGACAGCCTCATCCTCACTTATCCCGCCAGCCGTTTCCAGGAGGGCGTTGGAAACAGGATAGATACCCTGGCATGCTTCTACAGGTTCAGTGCCGCAATGAATACCGTGTCCCTCCTCAGGGGAATGCTGAAACTTTCCGATATCCAGCTGGATCATCCCACTGCCAATATCCATATCTTCCCTGACGGCAGACGCAATTGGGATCTGCTGAAATTGGATATGGGAGAGAAGGAGGCGAGAAAAAAAGACGAGAAGGCCTTGAAGCACTGGGGCAGGGGAAGTATCATGCTGCCTCACATCTCCAGAGGGGATATGTCTCTTAGCGGAAATCCCTACAGTGCATAAACGGATGAGGTGAATGACAACTACGCCGTCCTGCGCATGCAAGGGTATGTGTTTGACGGAGAGTTGGTTACATCTTCCCTGCAGAAATGCGATTTCTACACGTGCATTGATTCCCTCACACTGGAGGGCCATACGCAGAAAGATTCCCTTTTCTTCACGCTGGACCATTTCCGGGTGAATGGAAAAAAGGGCGATATGGATCTGGATATCAGTGCGAATACCCTGGTGGCCACAAAAGAGTTCGGACGTTTGCTTCTTCCGGTTTCCGTTACGGGAAAGGCCCTTGCGGGGAGTCGTGTATTCGGCGGTATGGATATGGAACTGCAGGATGTAAGCGTGAAACTGGCAACCATATCCTTCAATACGGATATGAAGATGTCTCTGGACGGCAAGCTTTTTCTGGACGGCAAAATGGACATTTCACCAATTGACGTGCAGTATTTTCTGGATAATTATCTGTCTAGATTTTCCGAAGCCGCCGCCAAGGTCAAGACCGATATGGTGGTTGACGCTTCCGTTGAAGTGAAGGGAGAATATTCTCCGAAGCGCGGGACGATACCGGAATTTTCCGCACTTTTGAATATACCACGATGCTATCTCAGCTATCAGGGAGTGGACATTGTTCCGCACCTGGAGCTTGAAACCAGGGTGAGCGGGACAAAGAACGGCCGCATGGATGCATCGGTGTCCCGCTTGAAACTGGACGGCTCCGGACTTGATCTGGGCCTTACCGGAGATTTCAGGGACCTTGCCGGTGCAGAGCCCAAGGCCGATGTGGACTGCAAGGCAAAAATACGTCTGGACAGTCTTGGGAACGTACTTGCCGGGATGACTGGCATTTTCATAGGCGGTAATCTGGATATGGATGTGAACGGTTCCTGCAATCTTTCAGGTGCCAATATCATAGATTCGGACCTTAAGGGATATGTTACGGTGAAGGATGTGGTGTTCAATTCCATCTATGACCATCTTCTGGCGAAGGTGGATGAACTTTCCCTGAAACTTGCCCTGATGGACGAGCGTTTCAAAGAGGATTCCAAAGGCAGGGACATGAGCATGGGAGCAAGGCTGGAACTGAAGAATGTTGATGCCGCATATGCCGGTACGGCCAAAGCCCTTGTGAAAGATATCAGGCTGGAACTGATGAAGTCTACAGACAAGATGAGTGCAGACGACACCCTGCGTTTCCAGCCTCTCCGTGCCGGGCTTCATATAGGCGATGTTGATGCAGTTGTGATGGACAGCATGGATGTGAAATTGAACGGCATCGAAGGTAAATTCGCTCTGGGCCCGTCAAAGGAGAACCGGCGCATGCCTTTGTTGAACGCCGGCTTTGATATAAAACATGTAAGAGCCCAGAACGGTGCCAATCGTGCCGATGTGAACGGCATAAAGATAGACTTGGGTGCGAAATGGTCTGCTTTGTTCAAGAAGCGGAGGTTCTCCACCATTATGGATTCCCTGCATGCAGTGAACCCAGCATCGGCACCGGATTCAATGTGGCGTTTTCTGGTGAATCACCCCAAAGAACCGAAACTTCCATATTTCATGAGCAATGGCAAGCACAAGGATGATGACCCGAATGCCTTCCTCAGGAAATATAAGAAATGGGATTTCAATGCCGGTGTTTCCGTGGATAAAGTATGGGGAACAGCTTTGGCATTCCCTCTGGCAGCCCGCATAGATGGCCTTGAACTATCCGTTTCCAACGATGCCCTTGCCCTTGATAAGCTCCGGCTTGGGGTGGGGGATTCCCGTCTTGCCGTTGAGGGAGCGCTTTCCAACCTTAAAGGGGCGCTTCTGAACAAAGAGAGCGTGAAGCTTAATCTTGCCGTGGATTCCGATACGCTGGCGATAGATCAGGTGTATAAGGCGTTGGAGGCCGGACATCTTATGAACGGAAAGGCTCCGAAAGAGACCCGGAGTGCAGACGACGGCAAACTGGAGCAGATTCTGCTTGGAAAGGTGGAGAAAGTGGACAGCCTTAACCACCTCATAGTGCTTCCGGACATGGTTGATGCCAATATCTCCGTAAGAACAAAGGGCGCATCATTCCTGAACCTGAAGATCAGGGACATAAGTGCCGATCTGAAAGTAAAGGACCGTGTGCTGCAGCTGGCCAATACCAGGATAAGGACAAATACCGGAAACATAGGTATGGAGGCGTTCTATTCCACAAGGGAAAAGGGGAAGGCCGATGTGGGATTTGACATGGAACTGGAAAACCTGCAGATAGGGGAGGCCCTTAGCATCGTTCCGAAACTTGACACCCTTGCCCCTATAGTGAAATCTCTTGAGGGAAGGCTTAATGTGAATATGTCTGCAACAACCCAGCTGGACAAGACAAGTTCCATAAAGGATTCCACCATGAATGCAGTTCTGCGTGTTGTGGGAGACAGCATATACTTCTCCAACAACAGGACGGTGAGCACGATAGCCGCCCTGCTGTGGACCAGGAATGCGTCACATGCCACAATCAGTCATCTGGATATAGAGGCCATCGTGAAAAATAACCGCCTGGAACTGTTCCCGTTTGCGTTGAAGCTGGAGAACTGGGAACTGGTTGCCGCCGGTACGCAGAGCCTGAGTGGAGATTTCAACTATCATATTTCCCTGGTGAAGTGCCCGTTCGGCCTGCGTTTGGGGGCCAACATATTTGGTGACAACTTCCATAAGGTGAAGTTCAAGATGGGTAAGAGCAAGTATCGCAACCTGAATGTTCCTTCTTATGCCGATGAAATAGAGAAGACCAGGGCTGTCCTGGTGAAGAACATACACTCGGTTTTTGATATAGGGCCATCCAATGCCATGAATAATCACAACGAACTGCGCTATATGCGTGAAGCCAGATCCAGGAACTCCTATAATTCCAGCGTGGCGGAAGCGGAACTGGAAGAGATGTCCGATGCCGAGAAAGCAGTTGTTGAGAAACTGAATATGTAGGCGCTAGAAGGCGTAGCCAACTCCAAGATCAATCCAGAGACCTTCTTCCATGCCGCGATTGGTCTGGTTGAGGGTCTTTCCTATCTGAAGCAGTCCCACAAAATTTTCGTTCCAGCCTATGGAGATTCCTCCTCCCACGTTGTGGACCGGAGTATATACCAGCTTGTTGTAATCGGCCCTTGTCAACTGAGGCTCATAAGTTTTTACAAATGCGTAATGCTTATCGGCGCGATACGGCTGCACAACCATACCCATGTCGTAGAACGGGCATACGCCTATATAGAAGAACTGTCGCCAAAGTTTGAATGACCACAGCTTCACCCTGAATTCGGCATTCAGCCATGCAACGCCGTCACCCACTATCCTGTTCTGGCCGATGGCCCTTACGGTGCTGGTGCTGCCAAGGCCCTCGGACATCACCTGGCGCTGCACCAGGTTACAGATGTTCTGCTGCATGTAGAAAGGCGTTTCCCCGGCAACGGTGCCCTGGTATCCCAGATGGTACGCGAACACCATTCCGCCTCCTTTCCACTTCCACGGCAGGCTCACAAAGTGGCGGAAGTGAAAGGCCAGCTTGAGGTAGTTGAATCCGGTCTTGAACATGTCCGGAGCACCAAAGGCGTAAAGTTCGGCCCAGATTCCTTTTTCCGGGGCGGCCTCCTTGTCTCTGCTGTCATAAACAAAGCCGGCCCTCAATTCCATGTGATTGCCTCCCTTGGCCTCCTGCGGACGGATGAGCCCCTGTTCCACGTAACGTGTGTAGAAGGTGTTGTCGCCGTCATGGCAGAATTTTTCCGCAAAGCGTCCTTTCAGGGATGATGTCTGCATCCACCAGTAGGTAAAGCCTGCGGCCCAGCTGAGGTCTTTCCATATTTTCCCCTGGAAACCGGAAGTGAACTTGGCTGAATTGCGGCTCATTCCGAACAGTGCGGCACCTTGGCTTTTGTCAAAAAGCTGCGCGGCACCGTTGTATCCGTAAAAATGGAACATCGGCTCGTTGGTGTAGGTTGCCGCCACGCTAAGCCTGACTCCCGGGATAAGGAATTTGGAATCGTAGGAAAGATTGGCGTACAGGTTGCCGTGCGAGTACCACGATATCTTTGCGCCTATGTCATGAATCGGTTGTGGATAATGGCTGCCGTCACCATGAAAATATACATGCCCCTGGGCCCCAAGCTGTACGCCCATGGTGGAAGAATATGCCAGCATGGGAAAAGCACTCCATGTCCATCCGGTCTTGACGGTAGCACTGTCTCTGGCTGTTTTGGGATTTTTGGCGTATAGGGGCGCAGCCGTTAACCACAAGGCAGGGAGGACGGCGGCAAGGAATCTGAAAGCTGTGCGTAGCATCTATTTGAATCTGTATTTCAGGTAACGTCTTTTCATCCAGCCGTAGGCAGGGCTGTCTGCGGCAACCCCGCTCAGCACCCTGTTGAAAAAACCGTACTTTGCCTCTCCCGTAGTGCGCGGATAGTGCCTCACCGGCACAACCTTCACAGGAAGGCCCATTATCTGGAAGGCCACAGGGATGAAGCGGTGGGAGCCGTTGAAGAACGGCATCTGCCTGGCGTATTCTGTCCTCATTATCTTGAGAGGGCTGGTCACGTCGTGGAAATTGTCTCCGGTGAACATGTGCCTCCATTTGTTGGATATGTTTGTGCTTGCCCTTCTGAGCCAGTTGTCATTGCGTTTTACGCGGTCTCCGCACACCAGGGCGAACTCGTCCATGTGCGGCAGCATAAGGTTGAAGTCCTCCGGGTCTGTCTGCAGATCGGCATCAATATGGCCCAGCAGAGGAGTCTTGCAGTAATCGATGGCAGCCTTGAATGCCGATGAATTGCCATAGTTCCTGTCGAAATGCAGCACTGTCCAATTGCTGTGGCGCGTACACATTTCATTCAGGGCCTCTTCCGAACCATCGGTGGAACCGTCGTTCACAAAAAGAACATGCACGTCCCTCTCATTCTCTATGCTTCTTGCGTAATCATCCAGTGCCTTCTCCAGTTTTGGAAGACCGTCTATCTCGTTATAGACAGGGGCGTAGATTGTGAATGCTTCCTTCTTCATATTACAGCATCTGTTGGAGTTTGTAACGCTGGAGCTTCTCCAGTCTGGTGCGAGGCAGCGGTGTGCTGCTCAACACTATGCGGGACACTTTCTTGTATGGGGCAACGGACTCGTTGAAAGGATTCATCACATTATGTCTCAGCGCCTCCAGAATCTCAGCTTCCGATTTTCCTTCGGCGAATTTCTCCTCGGGAACGATGATAGCTACGAGTTTGTCGTCGGCAAAGCTTACACCAACCTCTTTCACATAGTCGGAATATTTCTCCAGTTTCTCTTCCAACTCGTTAGGGTTCACATTCTTTCCGTTTGAAAGCACGATGATCTCTTTCTTGCGTCCCGTAACGGTTAGATGCCCCTCGCTGTCAATTACTCCAAGGTCTCCTGAATGCAGGAAGCCCTCGCTGTCAAAGATGGCGGCAGTCTCCTCCGGACGGCCGTAATAGCCTTGCATCACATTCGGGCCTTTGTAACAGATCTCGCCGTCGATAATCTTAACCTCACAGCCTGGAACTGCTATGCCGGAACATCCCGGGCGGATGTCGTCAGGACGGGTGAAGGTGATCATAGGAGCAGCCTCGGTCATTCCATAGCCTTCCAGTACGTCAAGGCCCAGAGTCTTGAGGCCCTTGCCTGTCTCTATGTCAAGTGCGGCGCCGGCGCTAACAAGGTAAACAATCTTGCCGCCCATCTTGTCGCGTACCGATTTGAATACAACGCGCGAAAGACCTCTCCACTGCAGCTTTTCGCAGATCTTGAAAAGAGTGCGGGTGATTGCATTTGCGTCAATCTTGGACTTGATGCCGCGGTAAAGCATCTGCCAGAGGCGCGGAACGCCCACAACTATGCTAACCTGGCCGTTCTGCAGCGCCTGCATCAGCTTTGGAGCCGACAGGCTCTGGCACAGGGCAACGCCACCTCCGCACATGAATGATATGACGCATGTTCCGCCAAGCGACAATATATGGTGGAGCGGCAGCAGGATAAGCGTGCGCCTGTTTTCGTCATATATGTGAACGTGCTTGTACACAGCATCGGTATTGGCGAACATGTTGCCATAGCTTATCATCACGCCCTTTGGCGAACCGGTGGTTCCCGATGTGTAGCAGATGATACAGGTGTCATTCTCGTCATTTGGAATTTCTGCAAGAGGACAGGCACTTGCATCGGCAAATTCATAATCGTCAATGACATACATCGGGATGTCGATGCCGGCCATTTTCAAAGCTTCAAGCGCGCCTTTCTGCTTTTTCTTTGAAACCCAGATTGCACTGGGCTTGCTGTCTTTCATTATATAGCTGATATCTTCCAAAGTGCCTTCGGCATCAATAGGCACTGCGATGGCCTGGTTTGCCCAGATGCCGTAAAAGGCGTATATCCAGCCCTCGCGGTTCTCGCTAAGGATAAGGATGCGCTCGCCCTTATTGCAAGTGCATACCTTTGAGAACTGATAGATATGCTGCAGCATTTCCGTAAAGGAGATGCGTGTGTTGCCGTTGATAATGGCAATCCTGTCCGATTTCTTGATAATTTCAGTCATGACCTCATATCTGGGTGAAACATATACGGGTGTAAAATTACACAAAAAAACTCTATATTTGCATTTCAAATTGAATTTTAGCTATGGGTAGTTGGGCAAAATTCTGCGGATTTGTAATCCGTGCATTGGGCTGGAAGGTGGACGGCGGCGTCGCTCCGGAAAAATATGCCGTACTTCTGGTTGTTCCACATACAAGTTTCTGGGATTTCATCATCTGCTATTTCTATTACACCAGCCTTGGCGCAAAGACTCACACCCTTGGAAACAAGAAGTTCTACGTGTGGCCTTTCAGGCGCATGCTGGACAATATGGGCGTCATCCCCATGGATCCCCGTAATCCTATTGCACCGGTCAAGAAGATGATAGACAGCATGAAGTCTTCCGATGAAAAGTTCCATCTTGCAATCTCTCCGGAAGGCACACGCCAGCCGGTGAAAAAATGGAAGATCGGCTATCACACAATCGCCCGCGAGCTGAACTGTCCTGTATATCTGGGCCATATAGATTGGGGCACCAAACACATCGGTTATACAGAGAAATTCATTCTCACAGACGATCCCCGCAAGGATACCGATGCCATCCAGGCCTATTACGAGAAAGCCGGATACAAGGCAAGGAATCCCGAGCTTTTCAAAACCCGCTAGAATACTTATATTCTGCGCGCATGGACAGCCCTCTGTGGATATATCTCATCGGCTATTCCGCCCAGTTCTTTTATACCGGGCGCAGCATAATTCAGTGGTACCTTACCGAGAAGAAGGGCCGCATAGAGTCGCCGTCACTTTTCTGGATATTCAGCATCATAGGCTCATCCATCCTGTTCTACTACGGCTGGCTGCGCAGAGATGTCACCATTCTCATCGGAGAGTACCTGTCGTACTACATTTACATGTGGAATATCAATGCCAAGGGCCTTTACAAAAAGGTTCCCTCTGCTGTTCCATGGATCCAGGGGGTCATTCCGGTGGTTATTGCCGTGGTTCTGTTCTTTCACAGGCACGAGTTCCATGCCAGCTTTATCCAGAATGAATTCATGCCCCTGTGGCTGATGATTCTGGGTCTGAGCGGACAGGTAGTCTACAAGACAAGATTCATAGTCCAGTGGCTGTACTGCCACAAGAGGGGTGAATCACTCCTTCCGCTCCCGTTCTGGTATTTCGCCTTTGTGGGTGGTGTGCTGCTTATAACCTACGGCATAATCCGCCATGACTGGGTACTTGTGATAGGCCAGGTGGGAATTGTCCCCACTGTCCGCAATATCATGATTGGCTGGAAAGAGGGAAGAGCGCGCCGTTAGCGCATCGGACCGGGTTTTGCGGGCAGGCTTACTGCGCCAGGGTCCACACCGTCTCCGGAGTGCCGGGCAAGCCTTCGTGTGCATGTTGGGCAACGAGGTCGCCGGTCTGGGTGTCATAGTAGTAGTGAGCCTTGAAGAATTTTGCGAATCCGCCGGTGGGTGACATGCAGAAATGGTATACCTTCATTCCGTCTCTCGTTTCCTCTCCCACGTATACTGCACGCATGTCATACAGCTTGAGGTCGTGAAGGCTGATGTTTGTGTATTCGAAGCTGTCTCCCGCCTTCAGGAAATGCCCGCCGCAATAGCCAATGCCCTGCATCCACACAGAGTTTCCATCCTTCTTCATCACCTTGTGGATTTCCTTTCCCTTGTAGATGCCGTCCATGTGATAGCCGTCATCTTTTATTGTGACGGAAAGCTTTGTTTCCTGGGCCGGGGCGTCTATATCCCAGCTGATACTGTGATAATTGGAATCTACGGTCTTTGTTGTCTTGCTGTCTCCATAATCAAAGGTGTATGTATACAGGCCGTTTTCTTGACTTTCATGTACAGTCATTCTGGAACTTTCCTTGCCTTTGCTTATGGTGAAGACTCTTTCCCTTGCCGAAAGAGAAAGGCATGACAGGAAAAGCAGTATGGAAATAAGATATTTCATGGGGGAATTCACAGTATTTACGTAAAAAAGACAGCTTGCGGCTGCCTTTTTATAGTACCCAGAGCCGGGGTCGAACCGGCACGGATTGCTCCACTGGTGTTTGAGACCAGCGCGTCTACCGATTCCGCCATCTGGGCATTCTCAAGAACTTTGCGCTGCAAAGATATTGCAAAAATGTCAATCTTGCAAAATATTGTTAACTTTGTAATTAGACTGTAAATTATGCGAAACTGAATGGCAGTTGTTAACATCATACAATCAGATACGCTTGCGGATATCTCCCAGGCTTTGAAGAAATATCCGTCGGTATTTGTGGTATCGGACCGGAAAGTGAGAGATTTCATCACTGAACCTTTGTTGGAATATTGTGCCGAGGCCGGAACAGCCCTTCGCGCGGTTATGTACATCCGTACATCGGAGCGCAGGAAGAGCCTTCGTACGGTGCAGAAGATACAACGCTGGCTTGTGGAGTGCGGGGCCGACAGGGATGCGCTGGTGCTGGCCGTGGGCGGCGGAATAACCACAGATCTTGCCGGATATGCCGCGTGCACATACAAGAGGGGCGTTAGGTATGCCAATGTGCCCACAACCCTGCTTGCCCAGGTGGATGCCGCAATAGGCGGAAAGACGGGATGCAACATAGGCGGGTACAAGAATATGAGCGGCGTCATAAAACAGCCGGAATTCACTTTCATATGCCCGGACTTGGTACGCAGTCTAAGCTGGGATGTCTTCAGCGCAGGATATGCAGAACTTCTGAAAACCTTTATCATTGGCGATGCGAAACTGTACAGGGAAGCGGTGGAGGATGCGGAATTCGCGAAACTTGGCATGTTCATACGCAAGGCTGCCCAGATAAAGGCCGGTATCGTGGAGAAAGACCAGTTCGAAGGTGGGGAGCGCAGGAAACTGAACCTGGGCCACAGCTTTGCCCATGCCATAGAATATAAATCGGGCCACAGCCTTTTCCACAGGGGGATATCACACGGACATGCCGTGGCCATGGGCCTTGTGATGGCTGCGGAATTGTCTGAAAAAGAGGGCCTGGCACCTAAGGGTTTTGCCGCAATGCTGCGTGAAGATCTGCAGAAGACAGGCCTGCCGGTGGATTGTCCGTGGACTGCACAAGAGCTGGCCGGGATAATACAGACAGACAAGAAGGCGGAGAACGGCAGGGTGAACTATGTTCTCATGGAAGACATAGGCAAGGTGGTAATAAAGAAATTGTAGAAGATGATTTGTGTATCCATACAGAATTGCAATCTGGCGCAGATAGAGGAGATACTTTCCAGGGTGCAGATGGCGGAGATACGCCTGGACCTGTGCCCACTGTCCATGGACGACATTGCAGAACTTTTCAGCAGTGACGTTCCGCTTATCGCCACCTGCAGAATAGAGAATACAGACCTCAAGACCGCCGAAAGCAGACTGGTGGAGGCGATAAAGGCCGGGGCGCGCTATGCAGATCTGGAGATTGAGGCTCCCAAGCCAATGAGCAAGCGCATTGCCGCCGCCTGTGCGGAGTGGGGAACCGTGATGATACGCTCCTACCACAACTTCCAGGGAACCCCTTCGCTGGACGAACTTAGGGAAACCGTGGACAAATGCCGTCACCACGACGGTGAAATCGTGAAGATAGTAACCACCGCCAACAGCGCGCAGGATGCGGAACTTGTGGAGAGCCTGTACAAATACTATACGGCCGATTCTCTTGTGGCCTTTGCCATGGGTGAAGAGGGTAGTTCCTCACGTCTAGCCTGCCTTTCGCACGGGGCTCCGTTCTCCTATGCAAGCCTGGACGCGGACAATGCAACTGCAAAGGGGCAGATTCCTTATGAGAGTATGTTTGCGCAGGTTTACGGCAGCAGGAAATTGCTTTGCTGCGAGGATGCCATAAGGATGCCGGCCTCGAAGAGCTATGCCCAGCGCGCAATAATCTCTGCCGCTCTTGCCGATGGTGTGAGCACACTGCACGGATACAGCCCTTGTGACGATTCCCAGGCAGCCCTGGGGGTTGCGCAGGCTATTGGTGCCGAAGTGAAACACAGTGCCGAAGCGGACGGAAGCGACACCCTTGAGATAAAGGGTATTGCGGCCGCCCTGCATTGCCTGGAGGGAGAAGGAAAGCTGGATGTTGGGGAGTCCGGTCTTCTTACCAGGATGATGCTTCCCATAGCCAGCCAGCTGTATAGGGAGGGGGCCTTGCTTGAAGGCCACGGAACCTTGCTGAAACGTCCTTTGCAAGGGGCAGCCAAAGCCCTTGCCGCCATGGGCGCCACAAGTTCAGGGGAATCGGACGACATTATGCTGCCTGCAAAAGTTCAGGGTCCGCTTGCCGGCGGCAGGATTACAATAGACGGCAGCAAGAGCTCGCAATTGATATCCGGGGCCATAATGGCCTTGCCGCTGCTGGAGAAACACAGCAGCATCTCCGTTCAGAACCCAACCAGCATCCCTTACATATACATGACCATGGATATTCTGCGCAAGTTTGGAATAAAGGTGCGCAGTGAGATGTATGGCGGAAGGGCGCTTCTGGACCAGGACTGGAGCAAGTGCACGGAAATTCTTCTTAAAGTGAAGGAAAACCAGACATACAAAGCCTGCCAGATGGATATAGAAGGAGACTGGAGTGCTGCAACGGTGTTCCTGGCTGCCGGGGCAATCTTCGGCAAACTGGGTCTTTCCGGCCTGGATACCACCTCCCTTCAGGCAGATCTCACCATGATGGACATACTTATGGAGGCCGGGGCGTCACTAAGCCAGCTGGACGAGCCTAAGGGGCTTATAAGCGTATGCAAGGCTCCGCTAAGGGCTGTCAAGGCAGACCTTTCGAACTCTCCGGATCTTTTCCCTGTGACGGCGGTGCTGTGCGCCTTCTGCCAGGGACAAAGCACGCTTCGCGGAGTGAAACGTCTTGCGCACAAAGAGTCCGACAGGGCCGATGCCATCGTGGGCATGCTGGGCCAGGCCGGAGTGCGCGTGCAGATCAAGGGCGATGATATGCATATCTGGGGCGAGAGTCTGGAATCCAGAATAATGAACGGACGTCTGCTTCACGGCGGACAGTATACTTCGCATGCGGACCACCGCATGGTAATGGCACTGCGCCTTGCAGAACTTGGCGCGGATTGCCCTATAGAAATAGACAACACGGAATGTGTTGCAAAATCGTATCCAAAATTCAACAGAGACTGGGATGAATACATTCGGAAAAAACTTTAGAGTAAGCATTTTCGGCGAAAGCCATTCCCCTATAGTGGGAGTGACCCTTGACGGTGTTCCTGCCGGAATGGAACTGACACCGTCGGATTTCGTTGCGGATATAGACAGACGCCGGAGCGGCGCAAAGGGAACAACACCGCGCACAGAGCGTGATGTGCCGCAGTTCCTTTCGGGCATATATGACAATCATACCACCGGAGCCCCGCTTACGATTATTTTCCCTAACGAGAATGTGCGCAGCGGAGATTACTCGGAATTCGTTTCCACCCCGCGTCCCGGTCATGCGGATTTCACTGCGTCGGAACGCTTCGGAGGCTGGAACGACCCGCGTGGCGGAGGCCATTTCTCCGGAAGGCTTACACTTGCCGTTGTTGCTGCCGGAGTTGTGGCAAAGAAGATTATGGCAAGCCGTATGACAGCCACCATCGGAGTGGAAAATCCGCAGATTATGAATGCGGAGATTGTGGAACTGGGAGGTTTGACGGATAAGGCCATGTGGGACAAGGCTTTGGATGATGCGCACAAGGAGGGGGACAGCCTGGGCGCGATTGTACAGTGCCGTGCAGAACTTCCGGCCGGTGTGGGGGAGCCTTTCTGGGATAGTGTGGAATCCCTTGTTTCCCATGCAGTTTTCGCCATTCCCGGTGTGCGTGGTATAGAATTTGGTGACGGTTTCAGGGCCAGCGCCATGAAAGGCAGCCAGCATAACGATACTTTCGGTATTGACGGAATGCCGTCCAAGAACGGAAGCGGCGGTGTGAACGGCGGTATAAGCAACGGGGCCCCGCTGGAGTTCCGCGTAGCCTTCAAACCCACCAGCAGCATTTCCAAGCCGCAGAAGACTCTGAATTTTGAGAGCGGGGAAATGGTTGATCTTATCTGCAAGGGACGCCATGATGTGTGTTTTGCACTGCGTGCACCCGTTGTGGTTGAGGCCATGACAGCCATTGTCCTCGCCGATTTACTTTATTAGTTAATTTATGTTTCGCATTTGCGAAACAACCATATTTAGAGACCTTTAGGTCGATAGTAAGTCCCTTTTCTAGAAAAGGGATTTAGGGAAAAGGTAACGTAGAAAGTATTTGTGCGTAGGGGAAAAGTTTCGCAAGATCTGCACAAAGCTTTGAATAACAATTAGTTAATACTTGCGAAACTTGAGTTAGTTAATTGTATTATCCTCATGAGCAGAAAACAAAAGAATAAACAGGCATATAAGGCTAAGAGAGCCGAGGCCATGGCCCGCAAACGCAAGGCCAAGGTGCTTTTCCAATCTGAAGGAAAAGTGCAGATGACACGTGAGGGTTTCTGTTATGTTATAACCGGAGATCCTCAGATAGGGGATGTATATGTCAAGGCCGTCAAGGCCCATGGAGCCCTGAACGGGGACCAGGTTAGCGTGGATGTAACCAAACGCAAGCCGGGTGAGGCCGGGAAACCGGACCGTTACGAGGGCGTTATCACAAAAATAATCCAGCGCAGTCCAAGGCCTTTCGTGGGTTTCCTGCATATTGTGGGAAAACAGGCCTGGGTAATCATGCAGAGCAAGGTGATGCCCTATGATATCCAGATTCTTGAGATTCCAGAAGGTGCGAAACAGGGCTATAAGGTTGCAGCTGTGGTGGACGACTGGCCAAGAGGGGAGTACAACCCCATAGGCCATATAGTTGACGTTCTTGGAGAACCTGGCGCCAACGACACTGAGATGCACGCCATTCTTGCCGAATTCGGCCTCCCATACCGTTTTGAACCGGAGATAGAGAAGGCAGCGGACAAGATAAGCGAGGAGATAAGCGCCGAAGAGATAAAGAAGCGCAAAGACTTCCGCAAGGTGCTCACCTTCACCATAGACCCTTCAGATGCCAAGGACTTTGACGACGCCATCAGCTATAAGAAGCTTCCGGGAGGAAAGGTGCAGGTTGGTGTACATATTGCCGACGTAAGCCATTATGTAACAGAGGATTCACCTGTGGACAAGGAGGCCCGTGAGAGGGGAACATCGGTGTATCTTGCAGACAGGACCGTGCCTATGCTGCCGGAAAAACTCTGCAACAAGCTATGCTCTCTGCGTCCGGATGAAGACAAGCTATGTTTCAGCGCCGTATTCGAGCTGGATGCCGAAGCCAATGTTGTTGGCAAATGGTTCGGCCGCACCGTGATACGCTCGGCCCACCGCTTCGACTATGAGCAGGCGCAGGCCATCATTGAAAAGCAGGAGCCGGAGACAGAGATAGAAAAAACAATACATATCCTCTGGGCCCTTGCAGCCAAGCTGCGCCAGAGACGTTTCGAAAGCGGAGCGGTAAGCTTCGAGCGTCCGGAAATGAAAATCATCTGCGACGAAAAAGGCCGTCCTGTGGAGGTTATGCAGAAGATAAGCAAGGAGGCCAACTGGCTTATAGAGGAATATATGCTGCTGGCAAACCGCAGCGTGGCTGAATTCGTGGCCAGGGAGTGCGGAGACAAGACCTTCGTATACCGCGTCCACGACCTTCCTGTTGAGGAGAAACTGCAGACCCTGGGCCTCTTCGTGAAGAACTTCGGCTATAAGTTCCGCGCCGACAAGGGTGCGAAAAAGATTGCATCCGAGCTGAACGAACTGTTTGCGAAGGTTAAGGACAAGCCGGAGGCGGAGGCCATAGCAATGATGGGCCTGCGTTGTATGGCCAAGGCCAAATACGATGTGGAGAACATAGGCCATTACGGCCTGGGCTTTGAATACTACACCCATTTCACATCCCCTATACGCCGATATCCCGATATGATGGTGCACCGCCTGCTGGCCAGATATCTGGCCGATGGCAAGAGTGCGGACAAGCAGTACTACGAGGGCCTGTGCCAGCATTCATCGGACCGTGAAACCGTTGCCACCAATGCGGAGCGTGCCTCCATCAAATACAAGATGGTGGAATATATGCAGGACAAGGTGGGATACACTTTCGATGGCATGGTGTCCGGCATCACGGAGTGGGGCATGTATGTGCAGGTGGAGCCAACCCATATTGAAGGCATGGTTGCGCTGCGTGACATCAAGAGCGACTACTTCTACTTCGATGAGGAGCACTATGTGATACGCGGCCGCAAGACCAAGACAAAATACACGCTTGGCACACCGGTGAAGATAAAGGTCACCAGGGCGGATCTGGACCAGAAGATCCTTGATTTCGAACTTATAGAGAAGTAGACTACTTTTCTTCCTCTTCCTCAGGCCACTGGAATCCGTATATCAGGGATTCCACCTGGCGGAGGTAGTGGCGCTTGTCGAATTTCGGCGCGTAGACATATGCTTCTATGCACACGACATTCAGTTTGTCCGGGGTGTAGAAAGAGTGGGAGACGAACGGGCCGCCCATGAAATCTCCCTCCACATCCCACAATGCGTGCAGCTCGGCGAAGCTTATGCCCTTGTAGCTGCCGTATTTCACCATCGGCTTTATGTAGTCCGATGTTGTCATGTACGAGCCCTCAACCATGCCGGGAACCTCTTTCTTCAGGATCTTGTTGCGCTGGGCCACGATTGCATCGGCTGTGAACCGGCCCTTGCCTTCGGCAGGATAATAATAAATCATGAAACCCTGCTGTATGTATGTGGTCTCGTATGAAATCCACAGGAAATTGTCTGAACGCTTCTTCAGGCTGTATCCGCTTGGGAACACCATGTCCCCGCCTATGAAATCCTTCACCACGGTTGCCAGCTTGCGCTCCTGATAGGCGCGGGTGTTGGCAATGATGCGGTCCCTCTCTTTCTGCTCTATGGCAGTCATTATGGTTTCGATATTTGCATTGAAAAGCTCTGTTGCCTCTTCCGGGCTTGCGGCGTTCACGGTAATCACTATCTGCGGCTTTGCCCAGCGGTCATAGCTGTACACCACTCCGGGGTTGTTCACCCCCGCATTCACATTGAAAAGAATGATGTTGCGGTGAATCTGGAACATCTGCGAGAAGTTGGACGGGGTAACCGTGATGACATTGTACATGGGCTCTTTCATCGGCAGATACGGAACATCGGCGCACAGGCTTGCCTGGACGCAGTCCTTAAGCATGTTGTCCCACTGGAAACGCTCTGCCACCACCAGCACCTCGCCAGCCTTTCCGCTGATATTCGGAAGAAGGTTTTTCTTGTTCACACTTTTACAGCCGGCGATGCAGATTATTGCAAGGAAAAAGCACAGTATTCTTTTCATATCGTTCATGATTTTATCTCAAAAGTCTGGTTATATCATTACCGAAGGCCAGGAACATAAGCATCAGCAGCAGTATCATTCCCACGGTCTGTATGGCCATCAGCACCTTTTCCGATGGCTTGTGGCCGGTGAAAATCTCGAAAAGCGTGATTACGATGTGGCCTCCGTCCAGTCCCGGGATGGGGATGAGGTTCATTACGCCCAGCATTATGCTTAGCATTGCAAGTATTCCCAGGAAGCGGGTCCAGTCGAATGCCGACGGCATCACCTGTCCTATCGCTATGAAGCTGCCCACAGATTTGTAGGCCCCGGTGGACGGTGTGAACACAAGTTTCAGATCCCTTATGTATCCGCCTATGTTCTCTCCCGTCATCCTGAAAGCCTCGGGAATGGCCTCTGCAAAGCTGTAGGTTCTGGTTTCTATGCTTGGGAAAACTATATTTACGCCCATAAGGCCCAGGCTGTCCACATTCATTGGTATGTCCAGACTTTCATCCCCGCGAAGAACGCTTACCATAACCTCCGCGCCCCTGTAATCCTGCAGCATGCGGCGGGAATCCTGTACGTAAAGGACAGGCTCTCCGTTTATTGCCTGCACTATGTCCCCGTGCTGCATCGGGCAGCCGTAGTTCGGGGAAGTGTGCGGGATGGAATCCACGATGAAAGGCACTGCAAGGTCGAACATGCCCCCGTCATTAAGCACCGCCCCTATATATGAATGGTCTATGTACAGTCTTACGGTATCTCTCCCGCGCAGAACGGAAACGACACGCGGGCTGCGCCTTGCAAGGTCCGGCTGCAGCATTATGAAACTCTCGGGAACATAGTCGTCGTAGCTGAGGATTTCGTCTCCGGTCTGGAAACCCATCTCCCTGGCAAGTTCGCCTGCATAAATCTTATTGCCCTTGTTCGGGATGTAGGAGGTTCCGTTGTGGTATATCATTCCCACATAAAGGGCTATCGCGAAGATGAAGTTGAAAAGCACGCCTCCGAACATCACCAGCAGCCTCTGCCAGGCGGGGTGGCTGCGGAATTCATAGGGCTGCGGATCCCGCTTCAGCTGTTCGCGGTCCATGCTCTCGTCCACCATGCCGCTTATCTTGCAATAACCGCCCAACGGCAGCCATCCTATGCCGTAGTCCGTCTGTGCGTCTTTCAGCTTCGGGAAAAGGCGGGTGAGCAGCTTGTTGTTCCTGGTGCTGAAAAGGCGGAAACCTCCGGCATCGAAAAACAGATAGAACTTGTCCACCCTTATGCCGAATATCTTGGCGAAGAGGAAGTGGCCGAATTCATGGATGAGTATAAGTGTGCTGAGAGCCAGAAGCAGCTCCAGCGTTTTAAGCAATCCTACCATTTTACAAGGGTTTTGGCGTAGGCGTAGGCCTCGTCATTTGTTGCGTAAATGTCTTCCAGGCCCGGGTCCTGGATTATGTCCATTCCCGAAATGGTGTCGGAAATGATCTGCGGTATGTCATAGAAAGATATGCGGTCTTCCAGATATGCCTTCACGGCCACCTCGTTTGCCGCATTCATGATTGTGGGCACTGTGCCTCCGCGCCTTATGGAATCGAATGCAAGGGCAAGGCATGGGAATCTGTCCATGTCCGGAGCGAAGAATTCCAGCCTGGCCAGCTGGGGGAAATCCGGCTTCCTGTTGTTCAGACACAGGCGGTCCGGGAAGGAAAGCGCGTATTGGATTGGCTCTCTCATGTCCGGATGCCCAAGCTGGGCAATGACGCTGCCGTCTTCGTATTCAACCATGGAGTGAACTATGGACTGCGGGTGAACCAGCACGTTAATGTCGTCCACGTCCGTGCCGAACAGCCATTTGGCCTCTATCACCTCCAGGCCCTTGTTCATCATGGTGGCGCTGTCTATGGTAACCTTCGCTCCCATGCTCCAGTTCGGATGCTTCAGGGCTGCCGCAGCTTTGGCTGCAGCTATGTCGGCTTTTTCCCAGGTGCGGAAAGGGCCTCCCGATGCGGTTAGGTGTATCTTTGCAACTTTCTGGCCGATGTTTCCCTGCAGGCACTGGAAGATTGCGCTGTGTTCCGAATCCACCGGCCTTATCTCGGAACCGCTCTGCTGTGCAAGCGCTGTTACAACGCTGCCTGCGGCAACAAGTGTCTCCTTGTTTGCAAGAGCTATGGTTTTGCCGGCTTTCACCGCCGCAACGGTTGAACGCACTCCGCTGAAGCCCACCATCGCGGTAACAACAATGTCCACGCTGCTTCGGCCCACAAGATCGCAGACGGCATCCATGCCGGCATGAACTCTTACATCTGTCCCGGCAAGGGCGTCTTTCAGCTGCTGGTATTTGCTTTCGTTGCAGATTACAACGTCCGGAACATTGAACTCCACGGCCTGCTTTGCCAGAAGTTCAACCTGGTTGTTAGCCGTAAGAAGGTCTATTGCAAAGCGGTCCGGATGCTGGGAAACAACATCCAGGGTTTGCGTGCCGATGCTGCCCGTACTGCCCAGTACCGCAATTCTCTTCGGGGTATTGTTATTTTTCACTGCTTTCAGAATAGAAATTTATGTAGGTTACCGGATCAATAGGGCTGCCGTTGTGCCATAGTTCGAACTGCAGGTGGCAGCCTTCAGTAAGGGCTCCGCCTCCAAGCAGGCCCAGAACTGTGCCGGCACTTACGTTGTCGGCGGAATTCTTCAGCAATTTCAGCAGATGCCTGTAGATGGAGATGATGCCGTCTTCGTGCTGCACAATCACGCACCAGCCCAGGGCCTCGCTCCATTCGGTGTAGATTATGCTGCCGTCCAGAACCGCCCTCACGGCGCTGCCTTCCGGTGCGGTGATTTCCACGTACGGGTGAAGGGCGTTGTCGAAACTTCCTGTGAGGGTTCCGCTTAGAGGCTCGAAGAAGTGCATGCCCTCAATTTCCATCTTCTTCACATTCTTGCTGGTAATCTCAAAGCGCTCCGCCTCTTCAACCTTTGCACGCAGGGTGCTGTCGGCATTGGCGGTCACTTTCTTCGTTGCTTTCACCTCCACGCTGTCGTCGGGATGCTGCATGCTATAAAGGATGCTTTCCATGCTGACGGCTGTCTTGCCGGCAATCACATTGCGCAGATTCTCAGAATACACTTCCCAGCGCAGCACGCTCCTTTCCAGAGAGTCTATCCTTATGGCATTCTGAATCTGCTGGCGCTTTGCCGCTGCTGTAGGGTATCCTGGTATGATATTGCGCAGGGGTGTGTATGAAAAGAGCACGTAGAACAGGGAAAAGAGCATCACGGACACTGCCATGACGATGATGGCAAGCTCCGATTTGCTGAAGTCCCAGTGTATATGAAATTTGTTTGTCTTGGACATATTTTCTATCTTTGTGTCCATTAATCATGGACAGGATAATCGGCATAGATTTCGGCAGAAAGCGTACAGGACTTGCTGTAAGCGATCCTCTTGGAATTTTCGCCTCTCCTTTGGAGACGGTTCCTACTGCAAAGATAATAGATTATCTCAAAAACTATGCTGAAAAAGAGACGATTGTGCTCTTTGTGGTGGGTATGCCGGTGAATATGAACGGCGCCCCTTCCGAAGCTGCCGCCGATGTGCAGGTCTTCCTGAAAAATCTTTCCAAGGCGTTCCCGCAGATCAGGGTGGAACTGGAGGATGAGAGGTTCACTTCCGTGCTGGCCCACAGGGCAATGATAGACGGAGGCATGAAGGCATCGCGCAGAAGGGACAAGACAGAGGTGGACAAGATAAGCGCCTCCATTATCCTGCAAACTTATATGGACAGAAGAAAATGATCAGACCAATTTATCTTTTCGGACAGGAAGTTCTGCGTGAGATTTCGCAGGATGTGGATCTTGGGGCGAAGGAAGAGATCGCCCAGCTTGTTGCAGACCTCAAGGAAACTCTGGTGCAGTCCGAGGGCTGCGGTCTTGCGGCTCCTCAGATAGGCGTTCCAAAACGCGTGGTTATTGTTACCGGAGAGGGGATGGAGGAGAACTACCCTTACCTTGCCGGTTTCAAACGCACGCTCATCAACCCTGTGGTTGTGGAGGAGAGCACCTCCACCTGCACTTTCAATGAGGGTTGCCTAAGCGTTCCCGGCGTGTATGCCGATGTAACCCGCCCGTCACAGATCAAGGTGCGTTACTATAACGAAGAGCTTGAGGAAGTGGAGGAAGTTTTCGACAAATTCGCCTGCCGCATGGTGCAGCACGAACTGGACCACCTGGATGGTACGCTATTTGTTGACAAGGTTGCGCCCATACGCAAGAAAATCATTGCAAAGAAACTGCAGAATATCGTAAAGGGCAAGATAAGAACATCCTACAAATCCAAATAACAATGGGAGCATTCCACGCATATGACATCCGCGGTATTTACAACGTGGATTTCGACAAGACAACCGCCTATAAGGTTGGATATTTCATCCCGGAACTGCTTGGCGCGGACACCGTACTGGTGGGACGCGACTGCCGCACATCATCCCAGGAAATTCATGACAGCCTGGTTGCCGGAATCACGGACGCCGGCGCCAATGTGGCGGATCTGGGCCTCAGCAGCACCCCTATGGTGTATTTTGCAACTGCAAACTATGGCTTCAAGGCATCGGTGCAGATTACCGCATCGCACAATCCCGCCGAGTATAACGGCATGAAGGTAAGCCGCGAGAATGCCCTTCCGGTTGGCCTTGCAAACGGCCTTGGACAGATCCAGAAATGGATAGAGGAGGGAAGGCCAACACCTGCCGCAGCTGTCAAAGGCCAGGTGCGCCAGCTGGACATCATGGCGGACTACTACAAGTTCATGGAGCCGTTCAAGGCGGACCTTTCCAATATAAAGATTGCCATGGACCTTAGCAACGGCATGTCCTGCCTCTTTGCGCATGAGGTGTACGGCGATGCTCCGGCCTATATTTTCGATACCATTGACGGCCGATTCCCAAATCACGAGCCCAACCCTCTGGTGCCGAAGAACGTTGAGGCTCTGAAGGCTCTTGTTGCACAGACAAAGGCCGATGTCGGGGTAATCTATGACGGCGACGCGGACCGTGTGATGTTCGTGGACGAGAAATCGCAGTTCGTTGCTCCGGACCTTGTGATTGCCCTGATGAGCCGCTACTTCATTGGCGAGCGCGGCGCTAAGAACCCGAAGGTTCTGCAGGAGATACGTTCGTCAAAGGCTGTGGCCGAGTATCTGCAGCCTATGGGCTGTGATGTTCACACCTGGCGTGTGGGCCGTGCGTTTGCAGCGCCGAAGCTCCGCGAAATAGACGGTCTGTGGGGCGGAGAGCTTGCAGGACACTACTATTTCAAGGACTTTTTCTATTCGGACAGCGGACTTCTTGCCTCGCTTATTGTGCTTCGCATCGTAAGCGGCCTGAAGAAAGAGGGCAAGACCCTAAGCCAGGCCATAGCAGAGATTGCCGCATATCAGAATTCCGGTGAAATCAATTTCCGTGTTGAGGACAAGCAGGGCGCCATGGCTGCCGTATGTGAGTATTTCAAGGCGGAGGAAACTCCGTCGGCCGAAATGGATTTTGACGGTTTCCGTCTGGAATTCCCTCAGTGGTGGTTTAATGTAAGGCCTTCAAACACAGAGCCTTATCTGCGTTTTATCTGTGAGGCTTCATCGGCCGCGCTCATGGCCGAAAAAATAGCCCGGGCACAGGAGATTATTGTTAACAGGTTCGGAGGAACCAGAGCTTAGAATTGTATACTATATAATTTAAGTTTCGCATTTGCGAAACAACCATATTTAGAGACCTTTAGGTCGATA